>DASRFG010000025.1 GCA_035651655.1 Terriglobales bacterium | reverse complement strand
ACTGGTGCCTGGTGCAAAGCCCATCAATAGCTCTGAGCTTAATGATGCCATCGGGAAAATTATTGATGGCGTGGTAGAGCTCGCGCACGCGACCGGGCAGTTCGTGCACTCGACGCCGGCAGCCTAAAAAAACGCGGAGCGGCACTTCCCTCCCCTCGCTCCGCAGATTTCATTTTCCGCGAGGTGTAGCTGTGAAATTCATTCGCATTTTTGCTTTGCTTATTCTGCCGGCAATGGCGGCTGCTCAAACTGGCAACACACTTCGGGCCACTCAGTTTCCCGGCAGCACGGTGGGCGACAAGGTGACGGCCGCGCAAAATGCCTGTCTGCCTGACACGAGCATTCCGTGTGTGATCGTGCTCGATCCGATGCTTGCAGTTTTTCCTAGCGGCAATATGCCGAATCCCTGCGCGAATTGCACGTGGATTGATTACCGCAATGCCGGCGTCGTTGCGTTTCTGAATGGAATCACTGCGCTCAAGGCGAACGGCGGGAGCTACTTTGCGAGCAGCTATAGCAGTGTGAATGCGGCAGTGAATGACTGCAATCTGACCGGAGGAAATCTCTATTTTTCCGCTCCGCAGTCCTACTCGCATTCGGCGACGCTTTCTTTTGGGACTCCCATTACTGGCACCGGCTTGCAGTGCAATGCCTGGTTTACTGGCAACGCTTACCTCGCTCCCACCATGACGGACGGCTCGCCGGCTGTGATTCTCAACAGTGGCAGCACGCTTAATGCGCCGAATAGTGGCTCAGTAGGGAGTAAGCCGGCCGGGGTGTTTAGTCCGGGCATCGTTTGCAAGGGTTCGTGTCACGTGAGCTCGCTGCTGCAAACGGGTCAAGGGGACGGACGTGGCGGCAGTTTCAGCGTTTCAGGTTTGGAATTTGTAGTGCAATCGCCGGGATGCACTGATGATGGCGTCGTGCACCTGCGCGGCGTGCAATCGCAATCCTCCATCGGTCCAATTAGCATCAATGCGGCCGGCTGTGACAGCCAAGTTGGATTGCTGATGGATAATCCCGATTCAACCGGCATCGTTGTAACTTCAGCAACGTGGACGCCGGGGGTCGCACACCTGACAGTGGCGGCAAGCTCGACCGCAACTCCTGACGGTCATCACCTGTTTTACGGGCAGCAAGTGAACCTCACCGGCACATGGACCGGCGCAGCGGTGAATCCTACGGCTGTGTGCACGGGAGGCGCGTGTACGGCAGTTCCCACCAGCAACACGACTGTTGATATTGCTGTTGCGGGGCTCACCGGGTCCGGCACTTTCACCCTTGACGGCACCAGTAAAGAGAATCCCGTTACCGTTTTCAATGGCTCATCGGTGTTTGACCTGGTGGGGCCGCTTGTTGTGAACATGAACGGCAACAGCACCACCAGGTTGCATGCGCGGCCGATGGTTTTCTCTGTGAATGACAACTTGTTAGTCAAGGACGTTTCCGGCCACGGGATGTTGAATCCGGAGAATGCCGGCGACGGTCAGCCTCAAATTACTTTGGATGGGAATGGCTCCACCAGTGCAACCAACGGGCTGCGCGGGGTTGACTTACCGGACGTGCATATCGAGCCCAATTCTGCAGATCCTGCGCCCATCGGTATAAAGGCGCACGATATTCACCACCTCCGCATCGGGCGGCTTTCCGTTTCTGGAGCGGCCGCGAGCAATACCGGCACAGCTTTTGATTTGAGCCAAACTTGCGTTTCTAGCTGTGGGGCGGGTACCGCAACCAGCACCGATATTCGCGTTCTCGACATTGGCAACGAGGGTACAGTTTCAAGCGGCGGTCCGATGGCCACCACCTTAAACGATCACATCAACGGCCTGGTGCTGTCGCAAGCGAATTTTCCCTCTCTGAAATACGAGTACCAGGGCGGGGTTGTAAGCATTGACGGCGCGACCTTGTGCGCGTACTACAAAGTGGCCGATCTGGCAAACGCGACGGTCGCTTTCACGGCGAACAATGACAAGACGTGGGGATTCCAACTAGGTTGCGCTCTGCTCACTTCGAAAGTGGTTTATGACGTAACCACGGCCGATAACAGCGCCAACCTCTACGACCTTGGCGTGGCGCGAAAATCGGATGGAAAGCTGATGGTGCACCTGGGCGCGACTGCGGGGACTACCTTTGCGCCCTCAACTGGTTTCAAAACGCTGAGCTGGCTTACGTCGAATCTACTGCTGCCGGGTCAGTATTATTTCGTGTACACCACGAACGCCGGCACCGCCGTGCTCGCGGCCGGTGGCAGTTCTCCGATTTCGTTTTCTCCGAATTTAGGCGCGGGAACCTCTGCCGGCGGCGTGATTGCAGACCCGATTTCACCTCCCGCGGATGCCTGGAGTACCGGAGCAGCGCCCACGGCGGTTGTACTCCAGTGAGTCAACCGTTATCACAGCGGCTTGTGGGCGGGGGAGATGGCGGGGGCACCGGCTACTTTCCCGAGGATGCAACGGGTTTAGGTCCGTGGGAAGGCGGTTATGTTCCGCTGCCACACAATCTGCCGGGGAGCGATCCGAGCGATCATTCTTCAATCGTTGGATTCAGAGAAATTCCGCGTCATGGCTCTCGGGGCGTTTCGCTTTTGTCGGTTAAGGCACCGGGGACCACAGGATCCTCAATTCCGAGGTGGGGCTGGTGGGTTGCAGCACTTTTGCTGCTTTGGTTGCTCACATGAAAACTTACGTTTATATCGCGCTTGCTGTGCTCGCAATTTATTGGTGGCAGCATCGCACGCCGCAACCAGCCAGCACGCCGGCACCAGGGCCGGCCGGTTTGAAAGCGTTGCCTGGAGTGCTTGCGCCGGCGCGTGCGGAGAATATATTGCGTGCGCGGCCGCCCGTACCAGGCCATCGGCCGGAGCGGTTCGGCTCTCAATTTATCAACAAAGAACAGCTATTCGATTTTGCTGCTTCCGGATTTGCCCCTGGTGGCGGCGAGGCACTTGGGGAACGTCCACGGAGACTGTGAAAAATGTTAGGCATAGATTTTGGAGCATTCGAGCCTCTAGCAAAGGCCATGAAAAAGCAGCTTGGAATGATTGAGCAGCACCTTGCGCCTGGTGCCGAGACTGAGGACGCGCTAAAGGAACTGGCAGCGGCCGCGAGCTCGCCGGGTGCGAGCAATTGTCTGATGCGTGCGACCATTCACGGCAAAACAGTTCTGATCTTTGCGGCGGGGTGAGATGGACGACACGGTACCGCGCAACCCATTCTCGGCGGATTATTGGAGCACGATATTTTGGGGTCCGTGTCCATTCTGGAAGGGACTATTCGACAATAGCGACCCGATGTGTGGCGGCAATCCTCCAGGGACAACGACTGGCGATCTTTTCAGCAGTGCTGCTCATTCCCTTGGTGGTTTGAAGCTGTACCCCGAATTGAGCCACTCACAAATAGATTCACTGAAGGCGCAGAATCCAGGTGCGACGAACGCGATTGATGTCTACGCAAATAAATTCATCCGTACCGGCCTTTTTCCTGATGCTGCGTCGGCTGTTTCATTTGCGGGAAAGGCAATTGTAATCGTTGTGCTTTTAATTCTGATGCTCGTCGTGTTGGAGATTGGAAAGTGAGATGTACTTGAAAGCAGTTTTGGGCCTGGATTCTGGCTCTTTCAGTATTGTGGTTTCTAGTCTCCGGTTGAAGCGGACCGGCTGCTGAGTTCGCAAGTCTGAGCATACATATGCTGGTATCCATGAATGATGCGCTCGCCTTGCAGTACACTCACTTGCCACGTGTCCACGTCCAACCCGATCGCGTATTCATCGAACCCGAGAAACAGATATTTGTAGGTAGGCGCTCCGATTGCCGGACCCCACACGCGAAGCGTTTTAAGTTGTCCGATGTCCGGGTCATTTTGCATCATTGGTGCCATTTTTTCGATTGCGGATCTGCCAATGTTAGCCGTGCAGGTAAGGGCCAAGATGGCATGACGTTGTGGGTCCACGGCCGCGTGCACGTGCGGAAAGTACTGCCGCAATCCGTCCTCAGTTTTTTGTCGCACACTCTCGGGGCTAACAGCTTCGGTTGGCATGCTGCATTGTTTGAATAGGAGACAACCAAACAACATGGGAAAAACAAGGGTTCGCATCGGAACCTCAGGGCGCAACGGATTGTACAAAAAAGGCTTGCAATCCACAATCCAGCTCTGCTACATACCATTAATAGCTGCTGCACTGTTTTTGGGCATCAGCACAGTGTCAAGCAGTAAAAAACCTAAGTCCCTTGGCGTCAATCGGTTCCGATTTAACAAGCGATACCTGTTATCGGACATTGCATCCCCTCCGGTAATCCTGCCCTTGACACTCTCTCCGCCCACCCCTCACTATCCCCATCCATGAGATCGGCTCCTCTTTTTCTCCTTCTGCTTGCCGGCGCAGTCGCGGCGCAACACCACCCCCCGGCCCCGGTCGCTCGCCCACCCATTATCGGGATTTCGCACATTGGCCTGCGCACTGACGACCTCGCAAAATCGCGCGCATTTTACGGCCACGTTCTCGGCTTCCAGGAGCCTTTCACCATGGACAAACCACCCGACGAAGGTGGCGGCCTCATGCTGACCTATTTCAAGGTCAACGACCACCAATACGTTGAAGTTTTTCCCGAGCTCAAGGATTTCAAGCAGGACCGCCTCTCTCACATCTCCTTTGAGACTACCGACGCCGAGCAGCTCCGCGCCTATCTCGCCAGTCGCGGCGTCAAGGTCCCGGACAACCTCGAGCCCATGCTCGATGGCAATCGCGGCTTCGACGTGGACGATCCCGACGGCCACGATGTTGAATTTGTCCAGCTCATGCCCGGCTCACTGCACAGCAAGAATTTCGGAAAGTTCCTGCCCGACTCCCGCATCGCGCAGCACATGATTCACGTCGGTGTAGTAGTCCGCGACCGTGCCGCCGCTGACCACTTCTATAAGGACATTCTCGGATTTCGGGAGACCTGGCACGGCGGCATGAAGGATTCCGACACCGACTGGGTGGATATGCGCGTGCCCGATGGCACCGACTGGCTGGAGTACATGCTGAACGTCAAAGATCCTGACCCCAAGGAACTGGGCGTGATGCACCACTTGGCTCTGGGCGTCCCCAATGTCAAAGCCGGTTACAAGACCGTCGTCTCTCGCGGCTACGAGCCGTACGAGAAACCCGAAATCGGCCGCGACGGTAAGTGGCAGTTCAATCTCTACGACCCTAACTTTACCCGCGTGGAACTTATGGAACCCAAGCCAGTGAAAAAGCCCTGCTGCTCACCCATGCTCCGATAGCGCCGCCATCTCGGCGGCCAAACCTAAGCCCACCATCCCTCCGGTATCTACCTCGCTTGCACTCTCTCCGACTCGGTCTGCGCAGCCAGCACGATTTTCGGATGAAACAACGTCCCCGCCACCCGCGTCGCAATGGCGATCAAATCGTTCTGTCCCGCAAACACCTTCACCTGGCGTGCCCGCGAGAGCTCTGGCAGATTCACCGGCCGCCCCACTCGGATCTTCGCCATCATCTCCTCATTAGCCGTGACGCTCGGCATCTCCGGCAGCAGCTTCCGCGGATGAACGAACAGCTCCTCGGCTTCCCTCTTTTCGGCGGCGCTTTCCAGCTCCTCCAGCGTGTGCGCCTCCGCAATCCCGAACTCGCCCAACGCCGTCCGCCGCAGCGACGCCAGATGCGCCCCGCAACCTAGTTGTTCTCCCATCTCGTGCGCCACCGACCTCATATATGTACCTGACGCCACACGCGCCCGGAACTCAGCGCACTTGGCCTCCCACTTCAGCAGCTCGAATTCCTTGACCTCCACCTCGATGGGCTTCAGCTCCACCTCCTGCTGTTTTCGCGCCAACTTGTAAGCCGGGACTCCCTTAATCTTCTTGGCCGAGAACGGCGGCGGCATCTGCTGGATACGACCCCGGTACTTCCCTGCCAACTCCTGCAACTCTTCAAGCGTTACTTTAACTATCTTTTCGGCTCCCACCATCTCGCCATCGGCATCGTACGTATCGGTGGCAAAGCCAAAACGGATACTCCCCTCGTATGTCTTCTCCGAGCCCATATAGAACTGCGCCAGCCGCGTCATGCGCCCAATCACCAGCGGCAGCACACCCGTCGCCAGCGGATCGAGCGTGCCCAAGTGCCCCACCGAGCGCTCAGCCAGCAGCCGCCGCACACGATTGACGACGTCATGCGACGTCATGCCTTGCGGCTTGTCCACAACCAGCACGCCATTCATAGTTGCGCCAGAATTCGCCACCTCTGCTATCGTGAGGGTCGCATGCCTTTCCGGTCAACTCTCCCCGATCGCTCACAACATTTTTAGGTGCCGTCATTACCGGCCCCGCATCCGAGATAGAGCATGATTCCACTTCGCGACGACGCGCCTCGCTTCAGCACTCCCTGGATGAATTATTTCCTCATCGCGCTGAACACCGCCATTTTTTTGGCGATGTGGGCTGGCGTTCCCGCACCCGCGCAGGTGGTAGTTAACGTTTTCGGATTCGTTCCCCTCAAGATCACGGCTCTGCTCGAGGGCGCGCATGCCATTGACCTGGGTGGCGCGCTGGTCCCGGTCAACGCGCAGTCCGCTATTATTCCCATCTTCACTTCCATGTTTCTGCACGCCTCCTGGCTTCATCTGATCGGCAACATGTGGGGGCTGTGGATCTTCGGCGACAACGTCGAAGACCATCTGGGACACTTCGCCTACATCCTCTTCTATCTGCTCTGCGGAATCGGCGCCGCCGTTACCCACACACTTTTGAACTTGACCTCCGCCGTGCCCAGCGTCGGCGCCAGCGGGGCCATCGCCGGCGTGATGGGGGCCTACTTCGTGCTCTATCCGCGGGCGCGCGTGCTTACCCTGGTGCCGCTGATTTTCTTTTTTACCTTTTGGTGGCTGCCGGCGTGGGTGGTATTGGGCTATTGGTTCCTTCTAAATTTCTTCAGCGGGGCCGCCACCTCGGTCGCAGTTTCCAGCCAGACTAGCGCCGGCATAGGCGGCGTCGCCTTCTGGGCCCACGTCGGCGGATTCATTACCGGGATGCTGCTGGTCAAACTCTTCCCTGTCCGCCAGCAGCGCTCGCGCTATGCCGCCTGGTAAGAAATCAGCAGCCACGCCGAACCCGGTTCGCGGGTGTAGCCGCGTGCGTGCCAGCAGCCAAGCATCACACGCATTGCTAGACTAGTAAACACCTTGAATCAGACCGCCTTGTTTTTTGCACAATCGAAATCTGAACCGGCGTGGCTGACGTTTAGGCTTAGGTGGCCCTCATACTGTGCGTGGATGATAACGCGGACGGCCTTGCCGTACGGAAGGTGTTTCTGGAGGCCTTCGGCTACCAAACCCTGATAGCTACGAGCGGCCTGGCTGCAATCAAGCTGGCAGAGCAGCACGCCATTGACGTAGTCCTGCTCGACTACGAAATGCCCGGAATGGACGGCGAAGAAGTGGCCGTTATCCTCAAGAATCGGTGGCCCACAGTTCCGATCATCGTGCTCACAGGTTCTTGTAAACGTATTCCTGGCTGCTTAGTTAAGCTCGCAAACAAATGTATCGATAAGAGCGAGTCGCCAAGCGTTCTGTTAAGCGAACTGCAACAATTCAGCAAGCCCAAAGCTCAACCACGTACTTGATTTTCAGGCCAGAATCTCTCGCAGGACAGAGATGGCATTGGTAGGGTCTGAGCGTGGTACGACCCTACTGACAAATTTCGGCAAGTCTCGCCAGTTGTTAGGTTCCTCTGCGACCAGCACAACCACACTCTTTGCACTGACCAGATGAACCAGTTCAGAGATTGACCATTGATCTACGGTCGCCAAGGTCTCATCGAGCAACACAGCCGCAGGCTTGTGCTGAGCTGCGAGTGATAGGCAGGCAGCAGCGGAATCGGCCAAAAGAACAGACCAACCGGCGTCACTAACCCCATGCAACAGCCGGAACATCTGATCGCTCGAACCATCAACAATCAGAATTGTGCGGGATCTGGACATTTCCCGTTTGTAAGGAAGTATTTTACTCGGCATTACGAAACATCGTAGTTCGATGTCTCAAATTGTCGGAAGTGACGACAGTAACAGGCAATAAAAACCCCGCCATCATCACAAGGCTCGACAGACTTGCAATGCACAGTAACCCCGCCTCAGCTAGGACTATTTGGACTGAGCTGACTGCTGAAACCCTGATTTCTGCAATGTCGCAAGACGTTCTCTAGCCGCAGCGTCACCAGCAGCCCTCTCTCGTGCGTCATCCTCGCGCCCTTTAGGAACATCGGCGCTCGGGTCAGGTCAAACTGATCACCATCTGAGTCGTGTGCCGGTTGTTTCCGTCGGTCTGCCGCCGGCATTTCCTTATCTGCAGAGCCGTTACGGTCAATCCTCGCAGAACTCCGTCATGCTCTCGCAGAGAAGGGGTTACAATGGAGAGGTTATTACAGCTTGAAATGTGGTGGGGCTGTAGCTCAGATGGATAGAGCAAGAGTTTCCTAAACTCTAGGTCGGCGGTTCGACTCCGCCCAGCCCCTCCAGGCACAGTTCATTACCCGCGCCCATCTCACTCATCACCCGATTGCTGAGAGGTGCTGTTTCCGCCGTTCTTCTCAGCACGTGGGCTTCACCTGTGCGTTCTTCCTTCCGTTGTTTCCTGCACCCGCAAACCTGGGCCACCCGCCCTCCATCAACCAAAGTACTGAAAATCTTTCCAGAACTCTGGCCAACTCCGTACCAGGCCCCGGCAGAAAAAGATATCAGGATGATCGCCACTCTCCTCGTTCTTCACGTTGTAAGGATTGGAAACCTGACCAGCCAACCTGCAACTCTCGAAATTCTTTTCTACGAACTGTCTCGAAAGCCCAAGAACGATCAGAGTCTCCGGCGGAGGGTTCCCATAGCCGCGTTGCCAAAATGAATTGATGCCGCTGATTGCCGTTGGCAGTTCGTAAGCGGGACCATAAAGATTAATCGCCCCGGCCTCTCCATAATTGGCCGCAAGCACCCCAAGCCGCCGGCGATCCTCCCGCGGTAGTGAGTCACGAATTCTCGCCACCTCTTGTACCAACTCCGGCCATCCGATTTCCTCAACCAGATCACCATCAAATCGAGTAGCCATGGCCCACCAGCGGCTTCCGGGCGGCGCCATGGGCAGAGCGACCGCGGCCGTGATTACGATATCCGCAGCGAGCGCGATCCAAGCCACTGCTTCAACCATCGGTCTCCACCGGATCGAATTGAGCGACTGCTCGAACCAGACCGCCCCCGCCGCATACAGCATGGGATAGGCTGCCGCCAGGTAGTACGCGCGTCCCTTGGCGAGCACAAATAACACGAGCGGTACGACGTACATCCACCCCAGTGCGCGAAACCGTCGGCGCTTGGGTGAGAAATAAAAACACAGTCCCGCAATCGCAAGGGGAAAAGCAAACAGCGTGAGTTCCAGCTGGTCGGGAAGGAAGTTTGTGGTCCGCCCAATACGCACATCCCGTTCGTGGATGTGCCGCAGGAAAGCGAGTGAAATAAATCGGTGCTGCCACTGCCAGAGAACATTAGGAAGGAAAATAAGCACCGCTACCACCACACCCAGCCACAGCGTTTTGCTCCTGAGCTGACGTCGTGCATCGGTCAGAAGAACACCGGCCGCCACCCCCAGCGCAAAGAATCCCATAGTGTATTTAGTCAACATTCCGATGCCGATCGCGGACCCAATCGCGATCCACCATTTAGGCTCCTCCGACCTAAGCAATCGGACAACAAAGAACGCCGTTAGTACCCACCAGAGATAATCGAAAGACACGTACTGCATCAAAGCACCGCCCGCCAGACAAAACGGCACCGCCGCTGCCGCCGCCATTAGCTGCGCTTTGCGCCCTCCGCCAAGCTCGCGGGCTATCAGGCCGGTGAGCACTACCGCAATCGCCTCCGCCAAAGCGGCAAAGAATCGAAATCCTCGCAAGGATGTCCCAAACAGGATCAGCGCTAAACGACCAAAGAAAGGGGTGACGGGTGGGTAGGCAACGTAGCCCCAAGCCAGGTGACGCGCATCGTCCAGCGTGGCCAATTCGTCACGGTGAAAACCGTAGCGACCGCCCGTGAGTAAGTGACAGATAATGGTGGCCAGCGCAATGTAAATGAGAATCGCGATTTGCCGGTGTCTTGCGAAATAACTAGGCGAGAAGATCACTCGTTCAGAGCTGTCCATGGGCTTATAATGGTTCGGCAGCGGACTTCCCCGCACTGCACCATTTTTGGGTACTTGTCCCCGCTCTGGAATTTACCTACAATCTGCTCCGCATGACGCGACACAGACCGACACCAGAGATGCCAATCGAAGCCGCAGCCCCATCCTCGATCATTCGTCAGCTTATACACAACCGCTCCAAACGGGAAGAAGAAGAATCAGAAAAAACGCGGCTTGAAGAGCTCAAGTTGCGCTTGAACCAAATACTGCAAGCCAAGGGTTACAAAGAAGAAGAGAACGTGGCCTGAAGCCGCCCACCCTGTTTCCATCACTCCAGCGCCATCGTTAACGCTCTCATTTACTCCCCGGGGTGATGCGCGCCCCGCGTCTCTGTCGTCGCGTCCGCACCTTTGCGATTTTCTGGCGAAGAATCGCCCGTACCTGTTTGGGCCCTTTTCGACTACGCCGCCGCGGTTGGCCAGCGTACTGGGCGGCAGAGAGGGTTCCGTTGCATTTATGCATTTTTTCGCCCATGTCGAGGGTGACCCCGCTGGGACTCACTGCCACCAGGTGGCCGCAGCGCTGACAGTAGGAGCCGAGAACCTCCCCACTGCTTTTCAGGACTCTTCGACGCTCGAAATCGTGGTTCATCAAAGTAGTGGGATTCCAGCATCATTCTCCTAGTTGCTTCCCTCGTGCGGCGCGCGGCCTCGGAGCCGGTTTTTCCGCATTCCACCCGCCCGGCGAACCTTCCCACTTACTACAAAGCGCCGCCGGCATCCTGCTACCCTCATGCCGGATGCACGACCTCGAGCTTTCCGAATACCGGACGCTGGCCGAATTTCGCTATCAGCTTGCCTGCTTTTTGCGGCGCCGCGCCGAAGCCGGCCGCGCCGTGGGCATCGAACCCACGCAATACCAGTTGATGCTCGCCATTAAAGGGCTACCCTCGGGGCAGCAGCCTACCATCACAGCTATTGCGCAGCGCCTCCAGATTGCCCACCATACCGCCATCGCCATCATCGCGAAGTTAGAGTTCCGCGGCCTGTTGCACCGGCAGCGCGACGCCAACGATCGCCGGGTTGTTCTCGTGAGCCTTACGCCCCGCGGCGAAAGGACCCTCGAGAGATTGGTTATATACAGTTTTAAGGAGTTGCGATCTGAAGGCCCAGCCCTGCTGCGTTCACTGACCAGCGTCTTGCGTTAACAGCTGTCAGCTCGAAATAAAAAACCCGCTGCGCCCTGAGCAGCGGGTTTCCCTCGGATGCGAAGCTTCTGCGGGTAGAACAACACATATATCGTATATAGAGATATTCCTCTCCGCAAATTACCGTCGTACTAGTCCGCCCTTTCGCGCGGAAATACGTCCTCTCGATGTTTGGCCGCAAATCAGCCCACCACTTCCCTTCTCAGTTACCCCCGTAACACAACTATTTCGGCCTTCAGGGTTATAACCGTACAGATTGTCAGGCAGGGAGGCCGACATATGATTCGACTTTTAACTCGCATTACGCTGCTCTTATTGGCAGCCACACTCAGCGTTGCCGCGGCACTCGGCCAAGAGGCCGACCGCAAGGATCTCCGCCACGACCGCCGCGATCTTCGTCACGACCGCATGGATCGCCGTCAGGACCGTCGTGACATTAATAAAGACAGACGCGACATTGCCAAGGACCGCCGCGCGTTGCGCCAGGACCTGAAGAACGGTAACAAGGCTGCCGCTCACAAGGAAATGCGCGACATTCGCGCCGACAAGCGTGACCTCCGCCACGACCGTCGCGATATTCGTCACGACCGTCGCGACATCCGTCACGACCGCCGCGATGTCCGCAAAGATCACCGCCAACTTCGCCACAAGGTCTAACCAATATCTTTAAACGACTTTGCCGAGGGCCAGCGCCCTCGGCTTTTTTCTTTGCCCCGTGCCGTTTCCCATTTCACAACCGCTATGCGCCCGTTGCCCGCTTAGCCCCTGCACCAACGTAATTTGGACACCTTACCTGGCTTCGCCTACGGTTCTATTGGACTCATTGCTTCATTCATTCATTGATTCATTGACTCACTCGGTCTTGCCACCATGTCCAGCAAGGTCAAATCCGCCAAGAACGACCTTCAACATCCCCGCTATTCTCTTGCAGCGAACGTGGAGTTGCAGCCTCCCGACGCCAGCGCCGCAGTGTCGGCAACCCTACGCAACATAAGTTTGAGCGGCTGCTACCTGCAGGGTCCAACCGCCATCCCAGAGAACACACGACTTCGAATCCTCCTCAATACCGCCGACTTGCGTGCCGATCTTTGGGGAGTGGTACGGCGGCGTGACGCCGACGGGATAGGCATTCAATTTACCAACGGGGTCACCGTCGAGGATTGGAAACATCTGGAACACCTGGTCGCCGCGTTGCGTTCCATCGGCGCTCAAACACGCTTCTAAACGGCTTTTGTGCTCATCAGGTGATATCAGTCTATATCCGCTGAGCAACCCCTCCGCGCAGGCTACCCATCCCACACACCTCAGTGATCGCGGTGATCGCAACCACCGCGATAGGGGCCGGATCCAGAGGTTACGTCGCTCCGTCGCCGCTCCATCCGGCCCATCTTTCCTGATTGCAAGTAGCTGATCCAAAGGTATACTGCTTTTGTAAAAACACCCCACTTCTAGCGTACTTTTAGGCGATGGCGCCGAGTCACGCTGTGCCCGGAAAGGACTTCAAAGTGCCCGATAAGAGCCCTCGGACACGCACTCGCTTGTTGTTGGTGGATGACGAGCCCGGCATTCTCCAGACCCTCCCCCGTATTTTGGAACAGGAAAGCTTCGAAGTCACCGCCGTTGCCTCCGTTCCGGAAGCGCTTGACGAAATCAAATTGCGCCCTTATGGGGTTCTCATCTCAGACTTAAACATCGGCGAGCCTGGAGACGGCTTCATTGTGGTCAGCGCCATGCGCCGCATGCAGCCCTCGTGTATAAATTTCATCCTTACCGGGTATCCCGCATTTGAAACCGCATTGCAAGCCATTCGCGCCCAGGTCGACGACTATCTGGTTAAACCTGCTGATGTCGCCACCCTGATTAATAACATTAAGCAGAAACTCGCCCGGCCAGTTCCGCACCGCCCGCTTCCCCGCAAGCAGATTGCTGAAATCCTGCTGGAGAACATTGACCCGATCATCGCCGATACCCTGCGCAGCATGAAGGAGAATCCATTACTTGCCGCAATTCCCATCTCTGACCGGGGTCGCGTGGATCACATGCCCAAGCTCCTCAAGCAGCTTTCTACACAATTGCAAACTCACCGCAATCAGCTTCCCCAGAAAGTTAGCGAATCTGCTGCCGAACACGGAAGAGTGCGCCGCGAGCAGGGTTACACTGCGGCACTTCTGGTGGAGGATCTGCGCTGTGTCGAGCAGGTACTCTACAGTGTCATCCAGGACAATCTGCTCGTGCTCGATATCAGCAACTTAATGCCGGATTTGAAGCGGTTGAACTACGCGCTTGACTCACAGCTGCAAGCCTCGCTCCAGGCCTACTTGGAATCGAAGAACGCAGCCTGAGGACCTCGGCCGCGCGATCTGGCTGTTTACTTGCCGGCTTTGAGGACTTTCAGCAGCAATCCCATGCCAGGTTCTTTTGCTGCTCGGTCGGCGGACAAATCCACGCCCCAAAAATCCGGCGATCCGTTTAGCGCTTCCACGCCGGCCTGGACTTCATTCGCGCCCACCTGATGGATCCATACCACCTTAAACTTTGCTTTTTGTTGGCCCCGTTGCAGGGTGATGGTTTCGCCCAGTTTTAGGCAAGAACGCAGTCCACCCAGGCGGGCTCCGACCTGGCCCACGTCAAGCGTATGCACAAACTCGACCGGCTTGGCAGCGCCCCCGTCCGTGCTTAGGAAGGCACGTAAAGGCAAGATCATTCTGGTGCGTGGGTGTTTTCGGCGCTCTGCTCCCATTGCGTAGGAGATTACCGCGACTGCGCTCTAACAGAAACGTTACCCAGGTCACTCCCCGGGCCAGCCGGCGCCCTTAGTGCGCACCCGCACTACCTGCGTACCCCCGGGCTAGACCTGCCAGGGTATCCCGATTCCCCTCTCTTCACGGCTTGAAATCGAATGGCGCCGTCGCGTTGATCTGGTTGAAGATTGCGTTCCCACTTGAGGATGGCGCCGTTTGCGTTGCCGTCACCCCGGTTATTGAGAATAAGGTCGCCGTTCCGTTGTTTCCCACGTCCGCAATCGGCACATTAAGCGTGATTACTCCTCCTGAGCTGGACGCAGTAAAGCTTCCTTGAATGTTGTGCGCGGGCGGATAGGTCAGAAACTTCCCATGACTGGTATTGATGGACCCCGTCTCCCCGTCAAAGAAACTCGGCGCCTGCCCGGCATCCGATTCCATGGCCGCGAAGTAGGTGTGCCCTGCTCCGGCAGGATCGGGCACCTCCCAACGCACCAGCCACACGGCATTGGCGCCACCCAGCGTGGGCGAAACCAGCATTGTGCTCAGGTCCTTGACCGCGATCTTGAAACGATAGTGGGTTGCATCCGGCTTGCTAACTGAGGCCGACTTCAGCGTCATGTTTCCCGACGCTCCTATGGTCAAGCCATCGGCAGAGTAAAACGCATCTGGCGATCCCGCGCCGCTTCCGCTCGCTGCCGCTGGTCCTGTAACCTGTCCAACGCTGGCGTAGAGACTAGGGCCCGCGATCTGCCGATTAAAAGCGATCAGTGCTGAGGATTCTCCACCGTTAAAGTTCTGATTCACGGCGTCCGCCCACACCACGTTAGCCTCGCCTTTCAAGCCAACTGTGACGCTTAGAAAATCCACCAGCCCGCGATCTCCTCCGGTCGAGCAGCCGATGCCCATCGTACAAATCGCCCCAAAATGGTTGGAGACTTCTGACACCTGCGTGGTGGTGAAAGTGGCGGCTGTATTGGGCTTTCCACTCGCGACTGCGTTCAGACTTTGCGCCATCATCACCGACCAGTGCGCTTGAATGGCGCTCGATCCGCAAGGTTGGCTCGGGCATGACCCGAGAGTTGGCGTGCCGTACCACACGATATCGACTCGCCCCGGATCTCCGGCCGCAATCCACGGAAACAGATTGGTTTTCAAACTCGGGGTTGCTGCGGTCACCCGCACCGGCGCGCCCCAGGTTGCTCCATGGTCCGTTGAGACCGTCATATAGATTTGGCTCGATCCGGCGACATTGCCCGTCGCCTTATCCACTGGTGCCTGTGCCCACGTCAGATAGAGGTTCCCGCCGCGATCAATTGCAATCGGCGCAAAATCCTGCGCCACGGTCACCGTGCTGTTGCCGTTTGCGTCCAGCGGAGCACGGTATGCAACGTAGGTCTTGCAGGTCGTAGGTGACATCTCACACAGCGTCTGGCCATTGATCAGCGGCGTTGCCGTTTTGGCGTTGTATCCATTCGGAAAGCGCACCACCACTAAAGCGTTATCATTCCCATTCGCATCCGTTCCCCCAATCAACTTCCCGGACGCATCCACCAGCCCCGTATGCGCGATGTACACGCCGCCGCTCGCATCGGTCACGATTCCTGAAACGATTCCGTCGGGTTCAATCTGCTGTGCCGGCAGCGGGCTGAAGGTTACGCCATCCTGCGATCGTGTGATCTCTACGATGTTGGCGCCGACTTGCCCCAAATTCGGCTCACACGCCCCAATGCACTGCCCCACCTGGTCCACCGTCTGGTAGAGTGCGCCACCTGATTGCGGATCGCCGAAAGCCGCTATCCACTGCCGGTCCACTCCAGCATCATTGGCGGCATTACATGTCGTAAGCCAGGTGGATCCCTGGTCCGAGCTCACGCTGTTGCTGACGTTGGTCAGTCCTTGAAGGTCAGCAAAATACAGGCGGTTCTTGCTGTCAATCGCCAGCGCGGAATCCCCGCCGCCCACACACGTCACCGAAGGTTTTCCAAATGGCGAGGCATTGCCCGGGACCAGATGAAAGCTCATACCGTGATCAGTCGAGCGCCACACGAAGCTTGCCGTGGTAGAAAATCCGTAGGGCGCCGCTACATAGATCCGGTCCTGTCCGTCAATGGCAATGCTCGGTTCGCCGCTGACTCGTTGGTGATCCACAATGACCACCCGGCCGAACGCCGGAGTCCAGGCGTTGAGTTTCGGCGCCAATACCCAAGCTGTAAGCATGGCTAGCGTCAGCCCCATCGTTAACTTTCGCATCGTGTATCTCCTTTCGAATCGCACGGCATAGTGCAGCGACGTGTTGCTGCAGAATTTGGAAGGCACCTTTGTTGACAAGCACGCAGATGCATACCTTCTATCTCCACGTTGTCCGCAAGTAGCGGGAAAAATTGGGGTGGCTCAGGTGAAGCGATCCGGCAAACTAAAGGACTACCTATCCCCTGTACTACCTGTCCTTTTCATTTGCACCCGACTAGCACATCATGTTTGTGAGGTTTCCCTCTTCTGTACTCCCCCGGAACAGGAATGCCGTGAGAAAACATCTATTAGTCATCGCGATACTTTTTTGCGCTACAGCTGTTTGTTCCGCTGGGGAGAATGTGGCTGCCACCTCCGCAGCCCCGAAAGCGGTCTCGCGTGTCACCAAGGCTGTGCACTACCGCCAGCAGGGCGGCAGCGTGAAGGTCGCTTTCCATGGAACCGAATTGCTGTCACAGGCCTCCGGCGAAGCCGAGGTCAAAGGCAAGAAAACTCGCATTGAGATTGAAGCCAAACTCACTTCCCTGGAAGACGCCACCAAGTTCGGCCTTGAATATCTGACGTACGTATTATGGGCAGTTTCGCCGCAGGGGCGTCCAGTGAACCTGGGAGAAGTGATTCTCGATCACGGCAACGCCCACCTGAAGGCATTTACTGACATGCAGACCTTCGGCATGATCGTGACCGCCGAGCCCTATTTTGCCGTCTCGCAACCCGGCAACATGGTCGTTATGGAAAGCTCGGCTCCGGCTGGCATGGCTGCCGGCCAGGACATTGACGCCAACTACGAGCTCGTAGCCCGCGGCACTTACTCCTCCACCAACACTCGCATTGAAAACGCAATTTTCGGAATTGACAGCAGGACGCCACTGGCCCTCTTCGAAGCCCGCAACGCGCTGCGAATTGCTCACAACGCTTTGGCGGACAAGTATGCCGCCGCCATTATCGGCAAAGCTGACCAGCAACTGAAGCACGCCGAGGACACGTACCGTCAACATCAGAACCGCAGCGTTGTAGAAGCAGCAGCACGCGAAGCTGTGCAAACTGCCGAGGAAGCGCGCGTCATGGCGGTCAAGCAGAAGGCCGAAGAAGAAGCTCACGCCGAAGCTGCTGCTCGTGAAGCCAAAGCCCGCGCCGATGCCGCATCCGAAGCACGGCAGCGAGCCGAAGCCGATGCTGCTCGCGCTCAGGCGGAGGCCGCCAAGGCGGATGCCATACGCGCCAAACAGGAAGCGATGCAGGCCGCCCAGGAAGCAACCCGTCAGCGCCAGGCAGCCGAACAAGCCAAAGCCGAAGCGCTAGCTCAACAACAAGCCCTGGCCGTTGAGGCGGAAAAAGCCCGCCGTGCTGCGCAGGAGTCAGAACAACTTCGCCAGCAGGCAGAGAGAGACAAGCAGGAGCTGCGCGCCCGGCTGCTGCAGCAACTCAATAACATTCTCGCCACCCGCGACAGCGCGCGCGGCTTGATCGCCAACATGTCTGATGTGCTGTTCAGGAGCGGCAGCTTCGAACTTCTGCCCGGCGCCCGCGAGCGCCTGGCCAAGGTTTCCGGAATCGTGCTCGCCTATCCCAGCCTGCACCTGGAGGTCGAAGGCCATACCGATAGCATTGGCACCGACGCTTACAATCTGCAGCTTTCTGAGCGCCGTGCTGAAGCTGTACGCGATTACCTGGTTCAGCAGGGGATCTCAAACGACACCATCGTGGCCCGCGGTTTGGGAAAAAGCGCGCCGGTGGCAACCAACGACACTTCTGAAGGCCGGCAGCAAAATCGCCGAGTGGAACTGGTGCTCTCTGGCGAGGCCATCGGCAGCGGTGACAAAAATCAGTCTGCCTCTAGCTCCACTGACTCGCAGCAATAGCTGCATTTGAGGGTGCCCGCTCAGGCTCCGCTGGGGCGGGGATTTTTCTTTTCCACCAACCCAGATGCTAGCTCGCTCTTCGCCTGCGAACCGCTTCCCTGCTGGCGCGCACCGCGGGTCTCTTTCTTGGGGTCCGGAACAGGCGACGGATAGCCGCAAGCAAAGCCGTGGCCTTTTCCCCCTTCATGAATACGCCATCGGCCACGGAATGAATCCTGGCCGGCAGGTCAGCCGCATACCCTGAAAAAATGAGGATAGGAACGTCGGGTTGGGTCTTTTGTATTTGCGCGGCCACGGCATCGCCCTTCATGCCCGGCATGTCGTAGTCCACCAGCACCGCATCAACTGGATTCTTCTCAAGTGCCTTCAAGCCCTGCCGGCCGTTGACTGCCGTCAAGACTGAGAAGCCGGAGACTTCCAGAAACTCCCGCAGAAGTTCGAGCACCTCGGCGTGGTCGTCAATACACAACAGGAGCTTTTTGCGGCTGTTTCCTCTCACCCGGACGTCGCTCATCCTGCCCTTCGCCTCGACCACTCGGCCTTCGCCAACTCAAACACGGATGGCGGCAGCTCCTTATTCTCTAGTACCTGGTCCTCAGACTCATACGGCCGACCCTCAATGATTCTGGTCGCGAGCACCGGCCCAATACCCTTAATGGCCATGAGTTGCTCGCGGCTGCCGTGATTCAACAACGACAATGGACTGCCGTGCGCCTCCCACTCCTGGTTATCGTTATTCTCAGGTTGCTCGCCCCTTGGCGCTCTTCGGGAACTCTGCAATTCCGGCATGTCGCGGGAGGTGTTGCGCACTTCATTAAACGCCTCTTGGAAGCCGTCTTTCAATCGTTCCGCTTGCTCTCTCGCTCTGCGCTTCCACTCTTCAGCCTCGGACCGCAACCTCCGCCTCGTCTCATCGCCCTTTGCCGGTGCGATGGCCAGTCCCACCAGCCAGCCGATTGCCAATCCACCAACAAATGTTCTCATTAGCATCCCCCAAAAGTACTTCGAGTTCGGTTCGTGTGGTTTGTGTGCGCATCTGTTTCGGTGCGCATGCGCCTACAGAGGTTGGCTCTGCCGAACTTCGCACACACTTCAATGGTGAGTTGCCGACCAGAGCAGCAGCTCAAGGAGGTTGTCCTATATCCAGCCGGCGTGTCCCCGAAAATCACTCCATCAAACAGCCCAGCGGACAGGTTGGTGCCACAGAACAGCAAATAGAATTGCGAGCCAGTGAATTAAATACAAGTGTAAAACTATCCAACGCGGGTGCCCCAGGTCTCGCGTTTTTCGAGACCTGGGACTCCTCGTTACAGGGAAGTTCCTTTTCAGTAGACCGTAATACTCCCGGACACCAGCTTCCCGCTGTTGCTGTACCCATCGCTCAGCGTGATGCCAAACAATCCTGGCGCAGCCAGCGAGCTGTCAGCACCTACGATGGTGAACGCTACCGGCTTCCCGTTGTTGGTGCCGCTACCCGTGAGAGTCACGGTATGTGCAACGTCGTCGAACGTCGCGGCGGTGAACTGCGCGGCTTGGAAGTTAACGCTCGCGCCAGGATCGCTGAACGACGCGCTGTTCGACCCCTGACCGGAATCGTCATAGTTGAAGTCGAAATGGGCGTTGCCGCCGTTCTTGCCGTGTTCGTCGCCATCGCCGCCGGCTTCGTGACCGGTACCCGCACATTTGCCCTTGGTAGCAATGCCCGCGGCCGCCGCCTTTTGTCGCGTGAAGTACGTGACCGACGGGCCGGCATGATTGTCCGCATAGGCAATGTTCACACGGTGGCTCGGATCCATACCGATCTGGAAAAAGTCGGCCAGGCTGCGGTCGGAGCTGCCCAGCAGGCCTCCAGTCGAGATCTGACCCGTATGGTTGGAGTGGTCGGTGGCTTGGCTGAACGTGAATACCGGCGAGATAGCATGGCCATTCACGGTCTCCGCAACAAACACGTTCCAGTGAGTGCTGTCCGCTGGAACAGTATTCGAATTGCCTACTTGATCGGCGCCATACCACGCGATCGCCACGTGGCCATTAGCATCGGCCGCGATCCAGGGGAATACGTTCGACTTGCCGGCTTGCGGCGTGTTCTGCGTCACCTTAATTGCGGGAGACCAGCGCGTGCCGTGATTGGTCGAGAACGAGTAGTAGACGTCATTGTTGTCCGACCACGTCGCATACACGTACCCGAAGTTGTCCACCGCGAGCCCGGGGAATAAGTTCCCCAGACCGACTTTCGACGGACACGTCGAACCCGCGCCACAACTGAAAATCTTGTGGTCGGTGAAGGTCAGCGTGGGATTGCTGAGACTAACGCCCGTGGCCACGCCCACATACGCAGCATTCATGTAGGCGCTGCTGTTTTGTGCATTGTCCAGCGGATTATCAGGACCCACGAAGATTTGGTACAAGTTGCCGTGGCTTGAGCAGCTGCTACGATCCACTTTGATTTGCCCTGCGATGTTGCCGGTAGGAGGGCCGACACTCGGTTCGGTCGCAGCATCAACTACCGTTCCGAACCCGTCATTGTAGCTCTTGCCTCCATCACCCGAGCGTTGCACGAAGATTTGGGAGGTGGTCCCAAAATCGTGGTACTCCATGTATACGTGTGCGGGATCGTTGATGCCGTCCAGCCACATGCGATCGTCGAAGGGAACTCCGGCGGCGGCCACGTTCGGCGTACTGAAAGTATCCGCGCGATTGGTGGAGTCGCTGCCCGTAATTTGGGCAGCGCTAAGGCTGACCACGGCCAGATTCGGAACATTATGGTTCGACGGGTCGGGAGCGTTCACGGCCACATCGCCGTCGCCTCCTCCCGGCGCGAACCCGCTCGATTTGCAAAAGTCAGTTACGAACATGCCGCAGTCCGGCTGACCTTCGTATTTAAAGGGCAGCGTTCCGTCAGCGTTAGGTCCGCCATCCGCAGTTTGATACCAGCGCCACAAATCAAGTCCCCCTGGAACTCCGCGGATAGACTCGATGTAGATGTCGCCCTGGGAGTCAACCGTCATGCTGGGCTCGACCGCCTGGCCTGCGCCCGCCGGTAGACATAAGCTTTCATTGGGCGTGTAAGTTGCGGTTCCCGGACCCACGTACGCCGGCACCGCCTGGCCATTCGGGCAGTTGTGCTGACCGGTAGGATTGCTGGGCGGATTGGGTTTGGCTGGATTGATGCGGATGGGAAAGTTGGAAACTCCGGTTGAGGAACTAAAGCCCACAGTGTTCCGCAAGAAGTCGCCGTTGGCAGTAGATATCGTAAATACCGGGATGGCACCAGGGGCGGTGACTCCGCTGTCGCGTATGAGCAGAAGGGCCTGGCCTCCCGCGGCCTGGCAGTTCCCAGCTATTTGGGCGAACAGGGTGGTCCCGGTCAGGTCACGGGTATCGGCCAGACAGATTTGCCCCCTCGTTGCAGATGGAAAGTCGGTAGGCAGAGCGCCGCCATTGCTGGCAAAAACGAAGTTCGCGGTAATCGGCGAGCTAATGTCTGAGCCCGCGTTGGAAGTGGTGGACCAGGTTGCCGGAATACACTTTGGGTTCACCGCACAGCCGGCAGTATTCGCCGGTTGTGGTCCACTATTCAGTACGTCAACGCTGTTCTGAGCGGCAACAGGAGCCACGCTAAGCAGCAATACAGCTCCCCAAAACGACAACATCAGCAGCTTCTTCATCTTCTCTCCTCTCGGCCTCGCCTTCGAGACGAGCCGCAGCTAGTCGCAAATGGCACAAATGACGTCGAATAAGCCGTAAAGCAATTTCCTACGGGAAATGAAATAAGCCGACTTGGTGCGTTGTAGATAAAAGACGGCGCTGCTATGTAGCAGAACTGTTTTTGGTTCCGCTGAACTCGCATATTGGCAACGGGCAACAAAGATGCCAACCGGGGTACCCCGGTTGTACCCGGCGGAAGACTTTTTGACCGTTGGCAGATCCCCTGCAGTTCGTTGGGAAACCAGGCGGGTGCCCCAGGTCGCGCGTTTTTCGAGACCTGGGAGCCTTCAACAACAGGGCTGGATCTTCTCTTCTTGCTGAGAGATATGTTTGGAGACCATCTGGCACGCAGAATTTACGGTGCCGGAACGCCCGGTCGGTCGCGCATCAGCTTTTCGATCTCATTGATCTCGCGCGGGGCTGGGCTGATGCGTTCTATGCCGCTTTCTGTCACTGCGTACTCATCTTCGATACGGGCGAAGGTATTGTCGTACTTTGAAACCGCAGTTTTTACTTTTGCGACAAATGCCCGGTTCTTCGGCGTATGCGGTAGCGACTCCAATCGGGGCAAACTGATGTACACGCCCGGCTCAATGACAAAGACATCGCCGCTCGAGATGACCTCATGCCTCACGTCATGCACCGCCAGCCCGACTCCGTGACTAATGTCGTGGATCATCCAGAAATTCGCCTGTTGGCAGGATCTCGGCTCCTTTCTGCAATCCGTCGCTTGCCCCGGATCGTACCTGGCGTCGGCGCTCTCGATTAACCCAAGCGCCACCAGTCCACGGGCGCGAACTGCGAAAGCGGCATCTGTCAAAACCTTCCATGGCACACCTGGTTTTGCAACCTGCTCTGCTGCAGTCTGTGCATCACGTACCAGCTGATAAATCTGCCGCTGTGTCGGCGAGTAGGTTCCGCTCACCGGAATCGTTCGCGCCATGTCTGAGGCATAATGTTTGTACTCGGCGCCGCCATCAATCATGATGAGGTCGCCGGGCGCGATGTCCGCCGAATCCTTGCTGTAGTGGAGGATCATTCCGTTCGCGCCAGCGCCGACAATGGAAGCGAAACCTGGCCGCGCGGCGCCTAACCGTTTAAACGTGTATTCCCATAAGGCCGCTACCTCATATTCATGCTGTGGTATCGGTCCTCGCATCACCACACCGTATGCCTCCGAAGTAATCGCCGCCGCGCGGCGCAGCAACGCCATCTCCGCCGGGCTACGCTTCGCCCGAAGCTGCTCGACAATTTGCCGCCCGTCCTTGATCACTACCCGCCGGTGGCGTGCCACAAAATCACGCATGAAAACGCTGCCCCGCGTTAGGGTATCAATGCCCGCGTAATCAGCGTCCTCGAAATCGGGAACCACATAGAAAGAAATTTTGGAACTGCTTAATGACGTGAGGGTAGCTTCCAATTCGCTCAAGGGACGGACGGCCATGCCCAGCAAATGCTCCAGCACGGTAGGCTTCTGCAGCCCCCAACCATAGAAATCCTGCTCAATCCAACTGGGGGACGCGACAAACAGTGTGCTCGTCCCCTTTCCCTGCCGAACCACCATGACGAAAACGGCGTCTGGCTCCTCGAAATTCGTCAGGTAGTAAAACGAAGGGAGCTGGAAGAACCCACTGAAGTCGTTCACGGGCCGGCGGCCCCCGAATGCGACGACTACCCCATCACGAATGCGGGTTGCCAGCGCATCACGGCGCGCGGCGAACTCGCCCGATGTAATCTCCTCCCTGTCAGGAGAAGTCGCGGCTGCCGGAAAACACTGACCCTGTGCTGTCAATATCGCTAGCACTGCCCCGAGAATAGTCGTAATGCTTCGCATCCTTTGTTCTCCTTGGCCATCTAGATCATTGTTCGACCGCAATACTACAAGGAGTTCAAAACTTCAAGCTGCGCGTGCCCCCATGCTTTCGCGTTCTTTGTAAAAGGGTGCCCGCCGGCCTGTGATACTTGCTCACCATGTCAATTTCGTATTACCACATTGATTCCTTCGCGAGCGAACTGTTTGCAGGCAATCCCGCCGGTGTATGCTTCCTTCCCGCATTTCTCACGAACGACGTAATGCAGAAAATCGCTGCCGAGAACCGTCACAGCGAAACCGCTTTTGTGGTGGCCCGCGCTGATGGCGATTTCGACCTGCGTTGGTTCACACCGATCGTGGAAGATGACCTATGCGGCCATGCCACTC
The DNA here is from genome assembly GCA_035651655.1 of Terriglobales bacterium. Classification (NCBI taxonomy): domain Bacteria; kingdom Pseudomonadati; phylum Acidobacteriota; class Terriglobia; order Terriglobales; species Terriglobales bacterium. The sequence continues at coordinate 164,010 of DASRFG010000025.1, read as the reverse complement.
TGGCTTCTGCGTACGCACTTTCGTTGCGAGGACATGACTCCTGGCCGGTGCGCTTCCATACCGTCAGTGGCTTATTGACGGTGAATCGCGATCACGAACGCTTTGAAATGGATTTTCCCGCTCGGCCGGCAGCGCCCTGCGAAATCCCAAGCGGCCTTCTCTCCGCCCTGGGTCTGGAGAAGGCAGAGGTCATGCGCGAACCTCGCGACTTTCTTATTGTCACCAACCACGCCAGAGTAGTCGAAAACCTCAAGCCCGATATAGCTGCCCTGGCCAAAATCGAGATGGCTTTTGGCGGCGTAATTGTTACCGCTCCCGGCGAGGATAATTTCGATTACGTCTGCAGGTTTTTCGCTCCCCGCGAGGGGATTAACGAAGATCCCGCCACCGGATCGATCCAGTGCACCCTCGTCCCTTACTGGGCCGGACGCACGGGCAAGCAAACATTCCGCGTGCAGCAACTCAGTCCTCGTGGCGCTCGAATGTGGTGCACGCTAGCGGGCGACCGCGTAAAGATCGCCGGCGAAACCAAGCTTTATCTACAAGGCGCCATTAACATCTGACTTTGATCTTCCTTACTTGAACGGGGTACCCCAGGTCTCGCGCTTTTCGAGACTTGGGACCACGGTACCAAACACCTGGGGTACGCATCAGATTGAGAGGAGGAAAACACAATGGGAAAACTAGCCATCTGGGCGCAGCTTGAAGCCAAGCCGGGGAAAGAAAAAGAAGTAGAAGAATTTTTGAAATCCGCGCAGCCTCTGGCGCAGCGTGAGGCGGGCACGATTAGCTGGTACGCGATCAAGATGGGGCCCGGAAAATACGGTATCTTCGACACTTTTGCCGACGAAGCTGGCCGCAATGCTCACCTCAACGGAGAGATCGCAAAAGCTCTCTTCGCTAAGGCGAAAGATCTGTTTTCCAAACCTCCGGAGATTGCTAAGCCGGAAATTCTCGCTTCAAAATCCGCTCGGTAAAGAATCTATTTCGCTTTGGCCGGGCGGCCCACTCCTTCCCGCCGCGCGAGTACATCCCGAACGCTGACGGGTGCCCCATCCATTTCGCGTTCTTTGCGAAATGGGTGGGCCGACAGTGCAAGGTTGGGTTAACGAAGAGACTCTACTGCTTCGGAGGTTTCCTCAGCAGCGGGCCGTCGCCGTCCTTCTTATTGGCTTCGGAACCACGACGCCGTAACTGCGGCACGCCGCCTTCTTCCGGACGCCGCATGTTCTCCACCCGGTGCGGCGGGGACTGGTAAATGAGCCCGAGCAGTGGGCCTAAAGTAGCTTCCGCAATTATGCTTACGGCGAGGTGGGGCAGGACGCGGAGCGGCGGCTCACCCCCAGACATCAAGGCCGCGCCACACCCCGGCGCGGTCAGAGAACCAAGCCGGCAGCTAAAGAAAAAACTCTCAGGGACAGCCCGGAGAACCAGAAAGTACCCTGACGACCCTCACCCGCTCCGGGAGCGTTCGCCCTGGCCGTCCAGGAACGCGAACGGCAGGTACTCTGCTCGGCCACCGGAACAGGAAACCACTGCTTCCGAGGTTTGCCCGTTCACGACGCAGCCCCCTGCTTGGACCACCATTCCTTCCACGGCTTTGTAGCTCGATGACCGTCGGCTGACTTTTCACCGAACGACTGCCTCGTGATCTGTTCTAGAAGGCGCACCGCCTCGTCCGACACATATACGTCGTACTGTCGTGCGGGATCGGTTTCAACGGTCTGCATGCAAACGGCTTGATCGTCCAGCTTCTTGATGAGCATCGGGATGGCGTCGCGGGATTTCAGTTCCACAAACGCCTGCAATGCCGAGCAGCGAAGCCTAGCATTACCATGCTCTGCTATTTCAGCAAGAGCACGTTCGGACTCTTCGGTTTTGAACGCAGCCATGAGATTGATTGCACGTGTTCGCCGCACATGCGACTCCCCAGTCGACTGGGCGATACTCAAGAGCACGGGTACGGGATGATCGCTGATCTTCAGGATCAGATCACGAGTCTCAGAGCGGCTGGAACCAGAATCCAGTATCGATTCAACTTGAGATTGCACAGACGTCTGGCATACCCCAAGGTTGAGTGTGGAACCCAGCAAGCACAGGATCGCGATTCGATGATTCATTGAGAGCACACTTTCTTCCCTTTGTCATCTGTGGTGCACAGCGGTTTAACAATCTGCTCAACAGCTTGTACGTCCTGCTGGCTGGGCTGATTCGGGAGCTTACCGAGCGCCTTCTCGGCAGCTTCGGAGCTGCTTTCATCTTTGGGATTCACGCTGTCGATGAACTGATTGGGATTGCTCTCGGCGGCGTTCAGCACGTCAGCTGTGTGGCCGCCAAGCTCGTGAGCAAACACTGTTGCCGGGTCTTTCCCGATCTCAGCAGCCTGAGATTTGTCGATAGTGACTTGTATCGGGGGCGCTGTCGGCGAGTCCGGACTCTGAGCGACAAGCATCTTGTGTCCGTCTGCTTGTGCGACTCCGTAGGTAGTGGTTCCACCTTCAACTTTGGTTTGCCCCCCAAAGACCACTGTCCCAGGAGGCGCATTGGTTAGATCGGTGCGCCCAAGGTGTCCCGTTCCCACGGTTATTGTGAACTTGCTTGCGTCAGCTCGTTGGAGCATCGCCTTGCCAGCAGGAGTCGCGTACATTCGGGCAAGGTTGTTCACGATGTAGGCGCGGTCTTTCGCGCTGAGGTTCGCTGCCAAAACAACATCCATGCCATCGGGATCGACGTACTTTAGCGGATTGTTGAGCGTGTACGCATAACGATTCCAACTCTGCGGGTTAAGCATGTGAGCGCTCTTAGCCTTAGGGTCGGTCTGCATGAACCTGCCGAGGCTGCTGGCGTAGTAGCGGGCACCAAACATGTCCAGGCCGGATTCCGTGTCTCTCTCTTTACCGGTAAACTTGTACCGTTGTCCCGTGGCGCTAGTGATTACCCGCTCGCCGCCGAAGGGGTAGTAGTCGGATTCATCTTGAATGGTGCCCGTCCCGTTTGTAATCACGCTGGACGAGCCTAGGTGATCCGAAAAGTAGTAAGCAAGTCCGGTGTTACCTAAGCTGGCCAGCCTTCCGTTGAAAAACATGTACCAGTTAGCTGTATTGTTTGCCAGGTCAGTCTCCAGCGGCGCATTACCCTGGGGGTCATACCAGTACAGTTTGCCGGTGGCGCCATTGGTCTTTTTGACGCGTTCACCGTCGCCGTCATAAGTGTAGGTGTATCCGCCAGCGGTAAGCAGGCGGTTCTCGGCATCGTAAGTAAAAGCGTGCCCCCCACCATCATTGATCATGTTACCGGCCGCGTCGTATGTCGCCCCAACGATCTGGTTCTTGGCGCTGACCGCCACGTTCAGGGTTTCCGAAGTGCCCTTGGTGACATTCTTTTGGAGCAGGTTACCCCAGGCGTCATATACGTATGAATTACCCCAGAGCGGGCCCTGGCTGGAGGCAGAGGCCACACGATTCAGCTGATCAAATGTGAATGTTTGGGTGCGATTATTGTCCCGATTGTTCACAATTTGATAAACGTTGCCATTGTTCGCCGTCCCGAGATGAAAATCGTAGCTAAGACTGAAAACTGTCTGGCTGGGCGAGGCGCCGGAGAGAATCACCGGTTGCAGTCGCTTGTTGTAGCTGTTGGTTATGCTGAGGCCAGCAAAACCGCCACCACACCAACTCAAGCCGTTTGGACAGAAATCGTAGAGCGCGCTGGTGATCTGTCCGTCTGAAGAGTAGTGAGCTGAACTCACGTAATTATTGCTTCGATCCCTCAGGGACACCGGCCTGGCGGCGGCATTGTAGCCGTAGTACAGGAACTGCCCCGCATCAAAGCCGGCGAGGTTGTTAAGTGACCCGTCCTGATTGTATTGATAGGTAGCTGATCTCGTGAATCCGTTTACCGTGCGCTGTAGGGTTACCGCCCGCCCCATGGGATCGTAACTCCAGGAACTCGTGCCCGATCCATCACACATGACCGTGCGCAACCCGACCGGGTTTGTAGGCGTCAAGCCTGCGGTGCAACCGGCCGGCGAAATGCCGTCGTAGCCGTACTTCACAAGCGGAGTTGTGTCGGAATAGCTTTTCTGGGTGAGGCGGTGATCGGCGTCATAGCCATATGTCGCGGTCACTGTGGCTGAGCTGGTCTGGTTTGGTTTGGGGGCTACTTTGGTAAGGACATTTCCGTCGGCGTCGTAGGTGTACGTGGTCGTCCCTGATTCGGGGTTGGTGGCGCTGGTCAGGCGCGAGAGCGAGTCATAAGCAAAAGAGCGTGTGCGCCAGCTCGAAGAGGCTGCGTTGCCCTTTTGGGTGACACTGGTCAGGTTGTCTAGGGTGTCATACACGTAATCGGTTTCATTTACGAATGCGCCGCTAGAGTTCGGCTCCCAAGCTGTGATCAGGCGACCCAACGAGTCTGACACCGTTTGCCTCTTGTTCCCGACTTGGTCTGTGGCCGTCGCCACGTTTCCCGCATATACCGTAGAAATGTTATTCGCGGTATCTGAGCCATCCGTCGGCACTGCTCGAAAAAGACGGTCGAGAGCGTCGTAACGTGTTGTAGTGATGCCATATGTTGGATCGGTGATTCCGCAATAAGGGTTTGACACCGTAGTGAAGCGGTTGTGTGCGGCTGGATCGTAACCATACGTGTAGTCAACATTGACGGGGCCAGCACAGTCAGGATCTTGCAATTGGACCTGTTTCACACGCCCGAGGTCGTCTAATACTTTGGTATGCACTAGGTTGAGGCCTGAAGTGTTGTCGATCAAACTAGTCTGCGTGATACTCGCGGGGATGGCGTCGCCGTACGTGTCACTTATCTGCCCACCGTCCGGGTAATTAGCTGTCAGGCGCCGATTCATTAGGTCATAGGCAAATGTTGTGCCCGCCCGGCCAGCCTGGAGATCATTCTCGTTCTGATTGCTTGCTGGTAGCCCCGTGCAAGGATAGTAGCTGCGTTGTGTCCTGTGGCTGAGCGGGTCAGTGGTCAATGTTAAATACGCGCGAGTGTTGGCTGCTCCCACACAGGCGGCATTTGCCCATCGATCCGAGTAGCCAAACGTTGTCGTATGCTGTCCCGGATCCTTGGTTGACAAGAGATTGCCCAGATCATCATAGGTGTTCACCGTGTCCAGCCAAGTATTAGTCGTGCTAAGCCAACGGCTTGTTTTGGTCAGATTTCGGTAGTGTCCTAAATCTGCGTTGAAAGCAAATCTTATTGAGTTGGACAGGCACCGCGTCCAGACCCGTGGTGGGGATCATGCCAGACTAGTTGTAACACTCTTCCATCCCTAATTCCATAAAGGCGCAAGGTGTTTGTGATGCGCAGTGAGAAAAGCGAATCAAACTCGTCCAAATGTAATTCGGATAACCTTCGCCGTGCAGCCGCCGTAAACTCTGCTATTTCGATGGAATGATGATTTGTACCGCGCCTTCTGCCACCCGCTTGTTCCTTTAGCCTGGCCCACGTTAGCCCTTCGAACGATATCAGGTGGCTTAAAATATCCCGCCAGTCCGCTGGCCTAAGTTTCTGCCAGCCCCACTGTGCGTGCGGATTATCTAACCGATGAAAGTGCCATGCAATGGTTTCTCGATCAAGGCTTCCCGGATCACCACCAGTTCTGACCTGCCGAGGCGCTATTTCCTGAGCAGTTTTGGGTTGTCTGTGTTCTGGAGCAATCGCCATGGCTTAAAGATTGGCGTAGTAGTTCAGCATGGCTTCTTTGGGAATGATGTTGTGGCCGCGCTCGCCCGCTTGCAGGCCAACACGCGCATTCTTCCACGGCTCTTCGATGTGCGTTAAATTGCTAAGCCACTGAGGGTCTTTGGGGCCATAGAACTTAAGAACCCTTTCAATAACATCTCGCTGGTCTGGATTTAACCTTTCTGTCTCGCCATCAAAAAATCTGCGAGGCAGCCGATAACGGCCGCGATGCTTGTTATACAAAGAGCGCACGACTGGCCCATCTGACCAAGCTTCAATTTCCTCTGCAAACAAAGGCGCGTCCGTCCAGGCCAGCGACCAAGCCTGGGAGTAATACACGAGTTTTTGTAACTTCATTGCAGACGTTGGGCCTAAGCGAAGGAGGATATAGTCCGCAACGTCCACGGCTCGCGCGCGGAGTGACATGGTTTGCCTCGGTTGTTTTATTTTAGGGTCTTTTACCTAGTGGTTCAACTCAATTGTGAAACAGCTAATTATCAACGGGTTGCAGCAGTTCTTTGATTGTCCATACGTGGTCTGTCAATCCCGCTTCCATTGCAGGCGTGATCCGCAGGCTTTTGTGTATCCGGCAAAAATTGTAATACGCAAAGTGCAAAGCGCAAGCGGCTTTGTGATTGTCTAGCTTTTTGGAGAAGGCATTTGTCAGTCGAGTAAACCTGCGAATTGCCATTCGGATCGTGAGATTCTGGCGCTCGACAAAGCTGGTGCTTATGTGGCGTAGGTCAGGGCGACCATCCCGTATCTTGATTATCGTTTCTATCATCGGAGAGGGAGAGTAGCGGCCAGCCGCATCATGTTGTCCGTAATCGCCGTACAACTTTATCATCTGAGCGAAATCGGCCCGTCCAGCGAATACATCTTCAACTCCATTACGGTAGAACACAAAGCCGTCCGTCGTGATTTGGAAGCGATGCTCTTCCGCCATGCGATCCCGAAGATCAGTGAGGAATCTATAGGTCGTTTCACGGTCACGGCGTCCGACGGCATATGCAGGAATCAGCTTTGTTTCCGCATCCAGCGAGACGAATACCCAAGCGTCGCCAAATTCATCGGGGTCTTCGACTTTCACGTTTCGCTGTTTCTTCCCAATGAAGCTCCAGATTTCATCGGCCTGTACATGCTTGCACCGCAGATTCCGCATCCGCGTGTCCATGAGCGCTATGCAGCGCTCGCCAGCAAGGACCAGCAGTCGGGTGATCGTATCCCGGTGCAGCCCGGTAATGCGTTCGACTGCGCGGATGCTAGTTCCTTCGATCAAAAGTTGAATTGCCAGCAGAGCTTTTTCTTCAGGGAGAATCATGGGAGCAAACAGAGCGTGGTGCTCTTGCGTGAATGTTTTATGGCATTGTGAACAGCGGAAGCGCTGTAAACCATTGCGATGCTTACCGAAACGCTGGCACTCGATGTTGCACGTCTCGCAGTTCATGCGTACAATATACAGCAAGCGCTTGCTGAAAGTCAATCACGATTTCTCTTGATTTCAACAATAGTTAGGTCTATATACTTCCTATAAACCAACCTCATTTGAGGTAGCTTTTTAGGAAGTCAAACGATTCTAAGGAGGGTCCAAACTTTGGCCCTGGCAAATCCGAAAATCTACTGGGAGCCACACGACGTTCACAATCAGCTCGCGCATCTCGGCCTTGAGGAAGACTGGCTCTTAAACGCCGCGCGGGTCGGGCAGCTTCAGAGAGCTAACTGTACGCCGCATCACCCCCCGTCTTTCCCTGCACTTTCTGCGTGGGCGGAAACAATAAAGACGGCCAGAGACATCCTGGTTCCCGAGGGATGGCTCATTGATAACCCTCGTGGGCTTCCGATCGTCTACCACCACAATAGGAAGATCGCCATCACAGTCGCGACTGGCGATGATGCGACGGGAAACCGCGAGTTTGACCCGTGCACCAAATGCCCCAAAGGGCCGCAAATGAAGAGCAACATTTCCAATAACCAGCTTAAGCTGTTCCCGAATGAGGAACTGGCCATCGCTGCATACGAGCAGACAGCCAAAACGGGGATTGTTACTTGGCTGCTGTTAATTCATTCCGATGAAGTAAAGCGCGAACTCAGGTGTGAGTTGTCCCTTCCGATCGGCATGAACCAAGAGGGACGAGTTGATGGATGGGCCAAGCGGATCATCTTGGGATCAACGCCGTTCGATGCTGATACTTTGAAGGTTCCGAACGATGACATTCCGCAATCTCCAAACATCACTGTCAATGTCAAGCGACGCGCCTGAGGAGTTTAACCCTCGCCGCTTGACTTTGATTCGCGAGCGGAAAGGGTTATCCAAAAGCGAATTAGCGGAAGCAATTGACGTTGATCTCAGGACGATTGTGGCGTACGAATCAGGCGAGTTCTGTCCCTCGCCTGAAACACGCCGTCGTCTTGAAATGGTCTTGGGCTTCCCCGCGTCATTTTTTCAAGGTAGCGACCTGGAAAGGCCGCGTCCCGATGTAGCCAGTTTCCGTTCGTTGTCCAGACTGAAGCCGATGCGCCGGGATATGGCACTCGCTCAGGGCGCGATTGCCCTATATTTGAATGATTGGCTCGAATCTAAGTTTGAACTGCCCACGGCTGACTTGCCTGATCTGGGCCGTGAGAGATCGCCGGAAACGGCAGCAGCAGCCATTCGGCAAATCTGGGGGATCGGCGAAATGCCGATCCGCAACATTGTTCATCTCTTGGAGGCCCAGGGGATTCGCGTTTTCTCGCTTGCGATTGATACGCGTGAAGTCGATGCTTTTTCTATGTGGCGAGAGAATACTCCCTTTGTTTTCTTGAACAATAACAAATCGTCGGAGCGCAGCCGCTACGACGCAGCGCACGAGCTAGGCCATTTGCTTCTGCATCGACACAGCTCTCCCCAAGGCCGGGAGGCAGAGCGGGAAGCGGACATTTTCGCTGGTGCATTTCTCATGCCCAAGGCCAGCGTTATTGCCCGTTCACCCCGATTCGCCGTAATTGATGATCTGATTCGACTGAAGAGAATCTGGAATGTATCTGTCGCTGCGCTGAACTATCGATTACACGAAGTCGGCATGATGTCAGAGTGGCAATACCGGACCCTTAGCATTCAAATCGCGAAGCGTGGGTATAGGACATTTGAGCCTGATTCAGCTCCGCGTGAAACTTCACAGTTACTACCAACAATGCTCAGCGAACTTTATCGCGAGGGAATCACACGAGGTGCTCTAGCGCGTGCTCTTCATCTCCCGCCCTCAGAGTTAGAAGAGTATATGTTTGGTTTAACGATGACCAGCATCGAAGGGAAGGGACAGGACACATCGAATCGCGGCAAGCGTCCAAATTTGTCTCTGGTTAAAAAGTAAAGGGGAGTAAAAAAATGGAGGGCGTCTAGCAGGTGCTAGGGGCGGTCTTATAAACCGCAGATCGTGTCAGAGCGATTGGGGTCCGATTCCCCCGCCCTCCGTTCACTTTCTATTTTAACGCTAGTGTCAATTGGGCTTAGGCCGTCCGCCCTTTTTCTGCTTTCGCATCGATGCGATTTTCCGAAAGTACGCCGAACCACGCTTTGCAGTCTCACTTCCGCCCTTAGCGCCAAGGGACGCAGCCGGAGATAACTCCAAAAGGTGGTCCGCAAGATGAAGACATGCACTGAGCAGTTCGTAAGCTCGCTTGGACCGCTCTTCAGGAAGTTCCACCGTGCGAAGTATGTCGTGCGCTTCGCCTATCATGTCGCGGAGCGCTTTGAGATCGTTGTCTTTTCTTCCCATGAGCCAAAACGTAGCATCGCCGGAAGGCTGAATGCAAGCGCTTGCTGTTTGGCATCAACGCAGATTTAGGACACTACCCAGATTTCCGCGTCTGTTGTTAGTGTAGGAGTACTTGGTATAATCGTGATTTGGTGCGGGAGTGCCATCCGTTCGTGCCAGCAAAGAGCCGTCGTATGTGTACTGAGTGCTCGAAATGGGCGCTCCACCGCTACCGTTGTAGATCCACTTTTCTATCACCTGATCGGCCACATTGGCGGCACGATAGGGAGCGGGGTTAGAGCTGTCGAGGTGCAAATAATTGAGGACCGTTGACCGTTTAAGTGTCCCGTCATACCCATATTCGCGGCGTGCTTTCACATTCCGCCATGTTGTGCTTACGTTGTAGCTAGGATTAACCGGGCTGGTATAGACGACCATTGAATCCCAATCCGTCTGCACTGTGCGGCTTACACTTGACGGAGTTCCCGGATCTAACGTTGTGGTTTCAGAGGTCAGTAACGGTACCGTAAGCGCGTCGAGGAAGGTATAAGCCCTGTCCACAGTCTTCAGCAATGTCCCTCCGGTGGGCGAACCCCGGTAGCTCTTTTCCTGCCTACTGTAAGGAGACAGAGAATATGTCGTCACGACGGCATTTCCAGCAGGGTCTGTGACGGTAGAAGTAACGATATGCGGGAAGAAAGTCAGCGGGTTGGCTGTGCTAAAGGTATCGACGTAGAACCATGTCGAACTGGAACCGTTCACCGTCTCAGTGCGTGTGGCAACCCAAGGCCCACTCGGATCCAAAGCTCCGTTCCAAGTCCAGCTTATCTGCCCCCCTGTGGGTAACGTCACTGAACTGAGCTGGCCATACTTCGATGGCACGTACTGAAATGTGTAGTTAAGGCCATTGGGCAACGTAATTACGCGCGGGACGGTCCATGTAGCAGAATATTCTCTGCAACTAGTGTTATCGGGGGGTGCATATGGGCACAAATTAGTCAATACGGGAACCGTTGTGTATGTGGTCGCCATGCCTCTCAAAACCCCATTTGAATCTTTGTAGCTTCCGTCGAGTGCGTAAGTCCTTCCCGCCGTATCATTAATTACGGGTGGCGTTCCAGACAACGTAATTTGGTTGCCATTGGCGTCCCTCACGAGATTAAAACTCACGAACAAGCCGTCTTTTCGCAGGGCTCCAATCCTCACTCCATTTGATGGATTGTTCTGCATTACCCAACCAGAACCATCGTCAGCGTACAGAGTTGCGACAGCACCACAAAACTGGGTGGGAGTAGTGGTAGCTGGATCCGGAACAAAATGGTGAGCGGTGCCGTCTGGCTCGATAAGACGATAATTACCCCAAGCCAAAACGCTTGAGCCGCATGCGGAGGGGTTTACTGTCCTTCCACCTTGAAAGTTGTAAGCAAGCGGATTCACGACTGCGAGAATAAGGTGGTTATTCAGTACACCGCCGGCAAATGCAGGACAGTTTCCGGTGAACTTGTTGCATCGCATGTGCACCGTCCAGCCCTTGCTGTCATAGAACATTTTCATTCCGACCGGAAGGCCCCTTCCCTTAATCGTATACAGTGGTATTTCAAGGTGAAGGTTACCGTTTTGAACATTCACAATATCGAATGAAGAGCCACTAAATACCCCATCTAATGGAAATCCCATCTTAGCTTGTATCTTGAGCCATCGCCGTAGCGAGCAATGGAACGCAAAGGAAACAGATAACGGCAAGGAGTCGTTTGGTCCGCATGGTGATCACCTCAGTCCAAACACTGAATCCGTCAGGCCGACATTAAACGACACGGTGCTCAAAAGAATGTCTGCTTCCAGCGTCCCGTCGTCGTAGATCGTCTGATGAAAAGGAACTAACATGCCATTGATCGCTTGGTAATTCGCGAAATAAACCTGCATAATCGCTGTACTATCGGGATTGTCTTCAGCGTAGTTTGTATATTGAACTTCGTCGACTAACCCTGTTGTTTGGTCAACATAAAACAGAGTTTTCGTCATGTCGGCATATGCGGGAGCCTGGTTAGGATCAGTTGTGGGAACATAAGTGAGAGCTACCACATTAGTATTTTGATTGTTCGCTAGCGCGGTCCCTTGTGATTGCACGCCTACGTTGCTGTTTTGATATTGACTAAGAAGCGAGAGGATCGGAATGTGGTTGACGGTCTCACCGAAAGTGTTGTTCCAAAGCAAATTCAGCACGGTTCCATTTGGTTTTTGAATTTCTCCCACGCCTTGGTTGACGATCCGAATATGTAGCCCATCGGGCATTTGTACCTCAATCCGTGTCTCTTGTGTCCCTTTGGTCTTATACGTGACGGAGTAGCTCACTGCCGAGTCATTGGCATAGTCGGTGAGTGTGCCTGTGGCTAGCGAGTCTTGGTACATCTGCAGCGCCGCCGCGCCGCCCATCGCGTTGATCGCTGTCTGGGCAACTGTCATACCCTGAGAGTCTTTTGGAGGGAAATATTGCGCTTCGGCACGTGGCAAACCCGAGCACGCGATGAGATATGGCAGAACAAGAATTGTTAGTCGCGGCACAATGCCTCCGGTTAGACCACGTTCCAAGATCGGAGCAAAGCTAAGCGCAGGACTTGAGCCTGTCAACAGGAATCTTGGGCCTGTTCCAGATTCCGGAACCTGACTGCTTAAATCATTTTCTGGTTGGCAGCGCCATATAAAGTCAAAAATCGAGGAAGCAACCGCGCTGCTCATCGACGCCAAACAGGCGGCCACAATCAGGAACGGATTTCATTTATTGGCCGCGTAGTCCACCTGGCGGGGCTTGCAAAGGTGGAACGAAGAGACTCTACTGCTTCGGGGGTTTCCTCAGCACCGGGCCGCCGCCATCCTTCTTATTGGATTCGGGACCGCGACGCCGTAACTGCGGCACGCCGCCTTCTTCCGGACGCCGCATGTTCTCCAGCTTGGCCAGGCGCTCTTTCATTTCCTGAAACTCGCTGGTGTCCACCACGTATTGCCCGCGCGCCGGCAGCAGCGCTTCAATTTCCTTTTGCGCCCGCTTGATGCGGTCGTTGTTCATGGGATGGGTGCTGAACGCCTTGGCGATAAAACTGCGCTTCTCTTTTTCATGCGCGTCCAGCTTTTCGAAGAACTGCACAAACGATTGCGGATCGTATCCCGCGGCGTACTCGTACTCCAGGCCCAGCAGATCGGCCTCGCGCTCCGCGTCGCGATTGAATTTCAGGAACGACATCGGCACCGCCAGCCCAGCCACCTGCCGCACCGCGTAGCCAATTGGTCCGCCCACAAAAATCAACGGAATGGACGCCAGATTAAACAGCTGCGCCCGCGTCGCATTCTTGGTCGCGTGCCGCGCCGCCACGTGCGCGATCTCATGCGCCATCACGCCCGCCAACTCCGATTCCGTCTCTGCTGCCAGGATCAGACCGCTGTCTACATAAAAATATCCACCGGGGAGCGCGAAGGCGTTCACCTCATCGTCGTCAATCACCTTGATGGTGAACGGCACATGCGCGTCCGAGTTGCGCACAATGCTCTGCCCCACGCGATTCACATACTCGGTAATCACCGGATCGCTGATCAGCCGCGATTGGCCCTCCACTTCTTCCGCCAGCCGCCGCCCCAGCCCGCGCTCTTTTTCCAGCGAATATAAGTTCAGCCCATTGCCGATGCCGCGCTCGCCGATGCGCGTCACATCGTACTTCCCTGTTCGCGGCTGCACCGTGGGGGTCACCACTGCCGGCGTCGCTACCGCCGATTCCGCAGGTCCTCCACCCGACCCGGCATTCGCATCCGGAGCCATTTGCGCCCGCGCACGCCCGCCGAGAGCCGCACTCATGAGGAGCGCGAGCAGCCACACGCCGCCCCATCGCCGCGAACCGCGGCCCGCAAGCTTTATGCTGCTCAGAAGATTTCTCGGGAATACCGCCGGCGCACAACGGAAGGAAGAGGAGCGCATGACCTTACCACCCTGGGTTTCGACGGACTGCCGCCCGCCGTGCTCTTTTATTGCCAAAGAGCGTTCTTGGCACTTTACCACTCTGATTCCTGCTGTCTAGTGGAACTTCGCGCCTTTTCATTAGAAACAGGAACCCTGCTTGCCGTTGCCCGAACCAGCTACTTTGCTTATGCAAAACATTTCACTAAGTTACTACTTTGCAATAACTTCCAGCGCTCGTATGCTCGAGCTACTTGACAATTCACGGCATCGTTAGTAGGATTAGCACTCGACAGGAAAGAGTGCTAACAACCAGCAGCTCACATCGCTCGCGGGACCCCGATTAAGAGCACTCCCTGACAGAGTTTTCATCCTGGCAATCACACGTATCGCTCACATTGAAAGGAGTCAAACGCATGGCAACGAAGTTCACCCCGCTGCATGACCGCATCCTGGTACGTCGCGTCGAGGAAGCTGAGACCTCCCGTGGTGGCATCATCATTCCAGACACCGCAAAAGAGAAGAACCAAGAAGGTGAAGTGATCTCCGTCGGAACCGGACGGATCAACGACAAGGGCGACGTTCGTCCCCTGGCAGTAAAAGAGGGGGATCGCGTCCTGTTTGGCAAGTACGCCGGCAACGACATCAAGATTGAGGGCGACGATTTCGTCATCCTGCGTGAAGACGAAGTGCTCGGCGTTTTCTCCGGTGCTCGCAAGGGCGAGAAAGAGCACGCCGCGGCTGGCCGGGGACGCTAGTTCCCTGCTCGCTCATTATTAATGTTCATTATTTAAGCGATCCGAAATTCGCGGCCGCAAGGTCGCCACAGAAAAGAAATAGGAGACGAAAGACATGGCAAAGCAAATTATTCACGGCGAAGATTCTCGGCAAGGGATTCTTCGCGGCGTCAACCTGCTCGCCGATGCGGTGAAGGTTACGCTGGGCCCCAGAGGACGCAATGTGGTTATTGAAAAGAAGTTCGGCTCGCCGACCATCACCAAGGACGGCGTGACCGTAGCCAAGGAAATTGAACTGAAGGACCCGATTGAGAACATGGGCGCGCAGATGGTGCGTGAAGTCGCCAGCAAAACCTCAGACGTAGCCGGCGACGGCACCACTACCGCTACCGTTCTGGCTCAGGCCATCTTCCGCGAAGGCGTGAAGACGGTGGCAGCCGGCGCGAACCCGATGGCACTCAAGCGCGGCATTGATCGCGCTGTGCTCACGGTTTGCGGAACCGTAGATAAAGACGGCAACCGCACCAAGGGCGAACTCGACAAGTTCTCCAAGCCGGTCACCGGCGACATGATCGCCCAGGTCGGCACCATCTCCGCCAACAACGACGAGACCATCGGCCGCATCATCGCCGAGGCCATGAAGAAGGTTGGCAAGGATGGCGTCATCACCGTGGAAGAGTCCAAGACCATGGAAACCCAGCTGGACGTGGTTGAGGGCATGCAGTTCGACCGCGGCTATCTGTCACCCTACTTCGTCACCGACCCCGAGCGCATGGAAGCCGTGCTTGAGGATCCTTACATCCTCATCCACGAGAAGAAAATCTCCTCGATGAAGGACCTGCTCCCACTGCTCGAGAACATTGCCAAGTCCGGCAAGCCGCTGTTGATCATTGCTGAGGACGTTGAGGGCGAAGCCCTGGCGACCCTGGTGGTCAACAAGCTGCGCGGCACGCTGCAAGCCATTGCCGTGAAGGCGCCCGGCTTCGGCGATCGTCGCAAGGCCATGCTGCAGGACATCGCTACCCTTACCGGTGGCAAGGCAATCACCGAAGACCTGGGCATCAAGTTGGAGAACGTTCAAATCGCCGACCTGGGCCGCGCCAAGAAGGTCACGGTGGACAAGGACAACACCACCATCGTGGAAGGCCGTGGCAAGCACGCCGAGATCGAAGGCCGGGTGAAAGAGATCCGCGCCCAGGTCGAGAAGACCACCAGCGACTACGACCGCGAGAAGCTGCAGGAGCGGTTGGCGAAACTGGTTGGCGGCGTGGCGGTGATTAAAGTTGGCGCCGCGACCGAAACCGAAATGAAGGAAAAGAAAGCCCGCGTCGAGGACGCGATGCATGCTACTCGTGCAGCAGTCGAGGAAGGCATCGTCCCCGGCGGCGGCGTCGCACTCGCGCGTTGCGTGGATGCCCTGAACAAACTCAAGCTGGAAGGCGACGAGTCCACAGGCATCAACATCGTGAAGCGCGCACTGGAAGAGCCGTTGCGCCAGATTGCCGAGAACGCCGGTGAAGAAGGCGCTATCGTGATTGGCAAGGTTCGCGAGTCGAAAGATGCGAACTTTGGCTACAACGCTCAGACCGGTGAGTTCGAAGACCTGGTAAAGGCTGGCGTGCTCGACCCGACCAAGGTCGTGCGCACCGCCCTGCAGAACGCTGGGTCAATTGCCTCGCTGATGCTGACCACCGAAGCCCTGGTAGCGGAGATTCCGGAAAAGAAGGAAGCTCCTATGGGCGGCGGCGGCCACGGACATGGCGGCGGCATGGGCGACATGTATTAAGACTAGCTGTCCAGGCCTACGAGCCTGGAACAAATCCAAGCCCCGCCGAAAGGCGGGGCTTTTTTTGATTGGGAGAGAACGTGCGGCGAGCTCTTGGCCGCGAAGTCACAACGCAAAGCGCGTAACTGATCGCATAACCTCTCGGTATCTCAAGGAACCAACCGGGGTACGAGGACCCTTAATCCGGGCGCGGGCGCAGTCGGTGCCTTAGGGGCGCTCGCAGCTCCGCAGATCCAGTACCAGGCTGACTGGAGCAATTGCATGAAGCAATTAGTACCATAAAATTTCTGCGGGAGGTTAGCTCTGGGCGCGCCACGACATCCTAAGGGGATTGGTCTTGATCCCTACGAAGATCCAGATAAGCTACCTACCTATCGGCACTTTGTCATGATCGTTCTGGGCTGCACTTTCTTTCTCTTCGGCGTTATGGTGCTTGTTGGGGAGCTGCAGACCCGAGCGCAAGAGTTAGATCAGTTTGGGTCTGCAGACTCGCATTTTCTCGGCTTTGCTGCGGCATTATTTTTCGTGATTTTTGGGATGTTCGTGGCTCATACTGGCATCGTCTACTATTGGCGGCGGGGGTGGCATTCTTCGAAGGGCAAGAAGCGTTCTTCGCGATGAAAACTCCCTTTCTGTGCCGATGTTCTTGGCTCCTTCGAGGCGGACAAAATGATTATTCCTGTTCCGGCTTGTCGCCGCGTAATGCAGCATGAAGGGCAGCACTACGGATCAGCGATCAACTTTGCTCTCTTGCTGTTCCACCTCGCGATTGCAGCGGGAGTTGTGGGAGTTTGTGCGTTAAAGTTGTCCGCGCTTTTTTATCAATTCGGGGTGGGCAGGTCAATGTGGTTGGGAGAATTTCAATCGAAGTACATATGGATTTTCCAGCTCGTCCTGGGCTTGGCATTCGGGTGGGGAAGCAGCCGTCTATACCACCACTCGGTAGCAAACTGGGTTTGGGTCCTTCCCGCCATCTATCTCGGCTTGAGGATCTTTTTCTGGCACGATCCTGCTTCAAGTGTCTTAAGCCCCCATCGGTTCAGTTCTGTATTCGATCACTTCTTTGGAAGCGGCTGTTCATTTTCGTCCTCGATTGAGGAATTACGATATCGCGGTGG
This sequence comes from Terriglobales bacterium, assembly GCA_035651655.1. Lineage (NCBI taxonomy): Bacteria > Pseudomonadati > Acidobacteriota > Terriglobia > Terriglobales > Terriglobales bacterium. The sequence goes on along the minus strand of DASRFG010000025.1, from coordinate 146,989 downwards.
TCCCGTCTGCATGGATCAGTTACTTGTAACGGGACCATTTTATGGGGCCTTGGCTTATGCTCTCGGAACTGTGGCGGAAAGGAAGGGCCTTATCCACTTGATCCGACATCGCATCGACGGTCTTGGGACGTCATTGCATGAGGATGACTCATTATCTTGAAGAGACCAGGCTCTGTTTCCCTAACCTTGAGAGAAACCAACTCCAGGGACTCTGGCCAAGGCTCAGCCAATTTCCAGAAGGTCCAAGCTGTTTCAGGACCTTTCACGCGCCGGCTCCCAGCAGGCAGTTCGGGCTGTCCGCATGCATATGTCGCTTGCTCAGAACAAAGAAATGCGATGTAGGGTAGGTGGAGTTAGAGGTGTTCCAATCGTTAATCCTTGGTTTCGTCGAGGATGCTCTGATCCTCAATGGAGCAATCGAGTTCGTGGGGGAAACCCAATCTGGTGGGCATTCGGTTCTGTTTGAGCCGCGATCGTTGAATCTGTGACAAGAGAGTAACTCGGTATGAGCATCCCTGTTCCAGTAAAGCCCTACTGCAATCCCACACTGAAGCGCGGTTCGGAATGGCGAAAGTGAGATCTTCATTCCACTCTGCCTTTCACAATGCAAGCTGACTCTTCTACCAGCTACTTGCTATAGGACTGATAGTAGGGTTCTCCTTGAAGCTCGTACTTGCTGAGAAAATCCCAGGCTGCTCTGTTCACTTCTCCGGAATGGATGTAGTAATTGTGCCCTTCCCCCGGCATTTCCTTGAGCTGTACTGGAAAGCCATTTTTTGTCAATGCGTTAGCCGTTGCGCGGACATCGGCAAGAGAGAAATACTCATCGCGAGTTCCGATCCAAATCGCGATTGGAATCTTACGCCTCGCGCCTCGGATCAGACGATCATCATTTCCCAGCAACTCGCCTGCGTGTATCGCTGCTGCCGCGAAATATTCCGACTCGGCCAATGACAAATAGAGGGCGTAAACTGCACCGGCTGAGTGGCCGAAAAGGTACACTCTCTGCGGGCGCACCTGGCACTTTGTTTTCACAGCCTCTACGATCTCGTGCACAAATTCAGGGCTGTCATTCTGGGGATTCCACTCCCTAGAGTGCGCAGAATCTGGCGCTGCCAGAATGATTCCCTTCTTCGAAGCCAATTCTTGCCATGCATTGATAAGTGACATCCCGTTCCGGCCCGCACCGTGAAACAACACGAGCAAAGGTGCGCGGTCAGTAACAGAATCCGGAACGAATAAGTAATATTTACGATGCTGTTTATTAAAGGTAAGTGCTTCCCCTTGGAGCTGGCCCTTCGCAGCGACAAGCATGTTGACGTAGCAAATTAGAAACAACGGCAGCAGAAAGAGGCGGGGCATAGCCAGTTGCATTGATGTTACGTTATGGCGATTCCGTGGTTTGTGGCTCGTGCGGAGAATCAATGATCCTGAAAGAAGTCTTGGCGGTCGCCGCACCGCCGTGCAGTTGTTTTATCCTAAGCTCAGCGACAAAATAGCCAGTCTTAAGCCCAGCGGGATTGAGTTTATACAAAATTGGTAAACCTAATCCCGAAGTATCGTGTCTTCTCTCAACGAGTGGAACAGGTATCGGACCGAAGATCGTACGGTCAGACCCGTCCTTTACCAGCAGATCCGCATGAAAAGTAGACTTATCGCGGCTACTTGTGACACGAGCAAAGAGAATTATCGTGTCCTTGGCTGCAAATTCGTGTACCGATTGGGGAACCACTCGGTCGCCAGCTACGATCAATGGATCGGCAACATCTGGAGGGGTATGTTGCTGGGATGGCAATAAATGGTCTGAAAGTACCAAAGAGCTTGTCCTAATAGACTTGCGCTCTTGCTTGCGGACGGAGAATTGGAAAAACGCGCTGCCTGGCTGTCCAGTAGCGGACAGCGATGCAACCTTCGCCCTATAGTTGCCTGGTGCAAGATCGACCACAACATTATATTGGCATGTAACGAAAGGGGAGACCCCGCCGAGGTTCACGGCGACGATTCCGCAATGTCGTCTATCATTGAACGACGCGACCGTAGCACCGGAATTCGACCAGATACGACCGGCAATAGTCAGCTCGTGCACCGTGCTGGAGTTGACAGATTCCAGCGACCATCTAAAGTCAAGGTTTAGAACGATTCGCTGCTGGTCACGGTCTGAAATTGGAAAGAATAAAAGTCGAGGGATTGTCTGGATATCGTTGAGAGGTCTATCTGCAACCAGCACTGAGTTCAGGCCGGATAGGTCAGTTTGCAACCGCACGGGTGCAAAATAGCCAATCCTTGCTCGGGTTTGTATTCCGTGACGGCTCACATTGATTCTGATGGAGTGGAATCGACCATCGGCAGGGAGGTCATGGATGTAGTACCCGAGCACATAAGTCGATCTTAAATCAGTCTCCACTCTGTCAAAAATCGCGCTGCTATCATTGCTTCCGTCGTACTTGCCTCCTGTAGCCCGTGCTACGGACATTAGCTGCTGCTGTTGCAAAGTGTACGACCAAACCTCGGCTGTGACCTGATTTAAAACTTCAGGCCCAGGGTGAGAACTAAATCCAGGCGAGATGTTCACGTCCTCCGAGTCCTTACTCGCGTCCCCGTATGGGATAACGGTGGTTACACCACGCACGTCGGTGGGGTAAACGGAAGCTCCAACGTCCAAAGCCTTCGGGACAAAAACCGATGCGGGCGAAGTCCACATGATTGGATTATTCGGCACGAAAAAATCGGTGAACACAACCAGTGCTTTGCGTCCCCCAAACTTCCTCATATCCTCAAGCAGCTTCATCGCGGCGGGTAAGAAGGATGCCGTCTCATATCCTGAGATCGCAGGCCTAAGGGCATACTCCGTAAATTCTCTAAGTTGTTGAGGATCGTCCGTGAATGGCAGAACCGCCCCCGAGGCGTCGGCAACCGCAACAAAGGTTGTGGACAACCGAGCTGTGCGCCGTGCGTATTTGCTTACGGCGTTGATAGCCGCAATACGAGACGTAAACCCCATGCCGGGTATTGCGATCAGCACATAAAGGATGGAATCCCGCTGTTGTTCGGCAACAGGCAATTTCAAGTCGGAGGTAGTCGAGAAATTATCAGGGAATTTCCTTTCAACTAGAGGCGGCTCAAATACGCTAATGGGTTGCGATCTGTCTTGGTCTGTAATCGAAACCTCGTTCGGTTGAATATCCGAAACGACCCTTCCATGCTTGTCAATGAAGATTGCATTCAACTGAACAAGATTTGTTTGAGCTTGCAATGATTGATTAACGTTCTGGAGCGCAGCCGAAACAGATGCGCTCCAGAAGATAATTGTCCCAGCCAGAACAGCCCCCTTTATCCGGGCGCGAAAATATTTCGACACGTCCCTAAGGTTCTCTTCGCAGGTAGACATCCCATGCCCAGCGGCCGCTCTGGTTCCCTTTGGTATCCCAAACTCGACTTCGGAGGTAAAACGCATTGTTGTATTCGTCTAGGCGGAGCTTGACTTTGTACTGCAAATCAATTCGCGCAATGCCGATCTCGGGAAGGGTGTGTAGCTCGTCGGACTGAGATATTCCGTCCTGGTTTTTATCTATCCAGAGGAGCAGTTTGGAATAGATTGCGTCATGAGCGTCAATTAGCCCGTCTCCATTGCCTCCATTCTCCGGCCTATCATAAACCGCCAAGGCCACAATGCCAGCACTTCCACGTCACCGGACTGCGCTGCGGCTCGCCCGCCATGCGCGGCAGAATCTGCGTCGGTTAGAGGCGGGGGTTGGCGGGCTTCCCACCCATGAATGAGATCTTCCGAAGATCACACACCGCTCGCGTAACCGGAATCCAGCCCCGCAGGGGCGGAACAGCCTTTAGCCCAGCGCGTCAGCGCTGGGTAGGCGCACCAAACAAACCGAGCCCCGGAGGGGCGACACAAACTGAAGCGGCAAACCAATCGCAAGGTCCTAGCGCGAGGCCTTCTGGGGCGTCCCCACAAATCCTTTGGCGCGCACCAGGCGCAGGTCGTTGCGGAGGTTTTCAACGCGGCGCGCGGTCTCCTCCCCATATTTGCCGGGCTCGACGGCGAAATGGCTGGCGTTCGGAAACTCTTTCTTAGCTAGGAGCAGATGCTGGCGCAAGTTGCGGGCGTGGTCGGCATGGATCGGAATTTGAATTTGGAAGAGCACGAAAACCCCGGCGTCTTCGGGAATGCGCTCGATTTCGGTGGCGATGAAGGGACGTAACTCACTCAGTGACATTCTGTAGCCTGGGCTATCTGCCGAAGCGGCTAATGATGATGCCGATGATCACGCCGCCGAGAGCGCCGAAGCCGATAATCGGGCCATAGGCTTTGGTGATGATGGCGTCAGGAAGGCTGAGCAGCAGGCCGATGACCAGGCCGACCAGCCATCCCGGCCAGGGAAGCGCGACCGCGCCGACAACGAATCCGATGGCAAAGCGGTTGATGAACGCGCCCAGAATGGCTGCGGTCTTGTCGGGAAAACTCATAGGCAGCATGATGCCGACATCCACCGCGCCAAAGGCCAGACCGCAGATCACGCCCAGCAAGATTCGCGACATGGTGCGGCAGAGTACCACGACTTCCCGGGCGGCGGAAGCAGTTGCCTGATGATTCGCCTGCGAGCAGCTGATTTGAATCATTCGGGCGGAGCAGTGTATTCTCCCGCTTCGCGGGAATACGGGGCCAAAGGGGCAATTTCATGGACGAGCGCGAGCTTGCCAATCACGTGCTGGAGCTGGTGGACCAGGCGGCGTACCGCCAGTCGGTGGGCAAGGTACTGGGTGTGCATCTGGCCATTGGTGGGCGGCGGGTTATTGATCTTGAGCGGCTGAGCAGCGTGTTCGATACTGTTGCCCGCGGCACCGTGGCTGAGGGCGCTGCGCTGAACGTAAAAATATTGCCGGTGCGGCACCACTGCCGCAACTGCGGCGCTGATTTTGAAGGCACAGCCAGCGATCTTCCCTGCCCTGAGTGCGGACATCCGGTTACAGAGCCCATAGGCGGAGAGGAAATCCGCGTCTTAGAAATTCAAGTGGACGATGCAGCCTAGTCGAGCTACCCCGAACAGGATCCCGAAAAGTCGGGCCTGATTCCTCTTCTCTAACGCTGGCGTTCGGCTCCGCTCGGCAGCTCTGGCCGAAACTGCTGCTGCCCTGAAAAGCCCGCCTGTAGCACATTTCCAGAGTTACACCTGTTTTGAGGCACATCCCCGCCCGGTGTAACGCATCCTAAAAATTAATGAAAGACCCACAGGAGACTTTAACCATGGCGGTAAAAAAAATTCTGGCCTTAGTTCTCACATTATGCATGGCGCTGGTTGCCCTACCAGCTTTCGCCGGCGATCGCCCGCTTGATCCCAAGCGGGATTTGAGCGGCATCAGCCCTAAACGCCACCGCTATATTTTCACGGTGCTCGGTGGGGCGGCTCTGGGAGCGGGAGTGGGCGCTCTGCTCGGCAGCGGCAACGACCTGACAAAAGGCGCGTTACTCGGCGGCGGGGCATTTTCATCCCTGTACCTGAGCTCCCATCGCAGGGCCGGCGAACCGAATCGCGACTGGGCGTACGTCCTGTCGCACACGGCGCTGGGCACGGGCATCGGCTGGACGCTCTGCGGCTGCGACGATGGGGCAGTGGCAGGCGCGCTGATCGGCGGTGGCGGCACCGTGGCGTGGAAGGCGATGAATCCGGATCGCACCACCTCGCGCGCCAGCAACACTTCGACCCAGCCCTAGCCGAACTTGGAAGGCGACATGGTTCACCACAAAGGACACCAAGCCAGAGATGGCGGTGATCTTTTGTGGTGAACGTGTCTAAGGCGTGTCGTAAAGCTTGCGGTAAACCGTTGCATTGCGCATGATGGCCTGCACGTATTCACGAGTTTCCGTGAACGGGATGGATTCCACGAACTCGGGGACATCCTGAAAATTGCCATTCGTAGTCCAGTCTTTAACGCGGTCCTGGCCGGCGTTGTAGGCGGCGAGCGCGTACTCCACGCTACCGAACTGATCAATAAGTTGGCGGAAGTAACGCGTGCCGAGCTGCATGTTGACGTTCGGGACCACCAGCAGACTGTTGGAGAAATGGCGAACATGCAGCTGGCGCGCCATGGCGCGGCCGGTTACAGGGAGCAATTGCATCAGTCCGAGAGCGTTGGCGCTGGAGATGGCGCCGGGATTGAATGCGGATTCCTGGCGGATGAGAGCGGCAACCAGAAAGGGATCCAAGCGATTGCGCGCGCTCTGCTTCTTGAGCTCAGTCCAATAAGGACGGGGGAAAAGCGCCGTCCAATAGGCGCGAGGTAGCGCAGCGGTATCCACCGCGAAGTATTCTGGAACTACCCGTTTTACCGCTTCGATCGCCCGGTCGTAGTGCTTATCGTCCTGATAAAGCTCGACGGTTTTAATCGTCCACCAGCCAGCAACTTTTCCTGACGGCGCCGCTGCCTGCAGCTCGCGGACGGCGAAGCTGGTGAGCGCGCCATTTTGCAGCAGCAGGGCTTTCTGTACCCGCAAGTCGTCATCGGGCAGGTCGTCAGGGTCAGGCGTGGAAGGCAGGTTCGCAGCGGGAATTTTCTCCAGCAGCGGGTCGCTTTGCGGAGTGGTAGAAGCGGTGTTGCCCGCGGCCTCCGTGGGCGGATCAGCGACAGCACCTCCGCCGGCGCTACCATGATTGGCGACACTGGCCACAAGCGCGGCATTAGCGGGAATTTGCTTCAAACGCTGGCGCGCAAGGTCGGCGTAATAGTAATTGCTGAAGCGGTCGGTAATTTTCTGATAGTAGGCGCCGGCCTTGGTGAAGTCCTGGTCCTGTTCTCCGATGCGGGCACGCCAGTAGAGAGCGGCGGGCACTTGCGGCGAGCCGGGATACTTGGCGATCTGATCTTCCATTTCCTTCCGGGCTTCGTCTTTGCGGTTCTGTCGCATGCTCAGCCACGCAACTTTCCAATGCGCGTAGGCGGCGCGATTCCCTTCCGGGAAGCGCTGTTCAAGCTCGCGAAAGAGATCAATCGCCGGATCATATTCCCGCTTCAGCAAACGCATGTTCGCCGCGATCAATAAAGATTTTTCGAACCAGGGACTGGTGGAAGCGGTCTGGCGAAGATTGGTGACCAGCTTCAGGGCCGCATCCTCATCTTCGGCAGTGCGAGCAATTTCCACCAATTGATACAGCCGTTGCGCCTCGGGGTCGCCGGTAACGCCAGAGATGGAGTCCAGCAAGTCCTTTGCGTCCTTGTCACGACCGCTGCGATGAAGCGCGCTGGCCAAGGACAACTGAACGCTGGCGCGATCGGCTTCGGCGGCGTGGGACACTAGATCGCGGTATTCCTGGATTGCGTCAGCATAGCGGCGGCCTTGCAAAAGCAGATCGGCACGCAGCTTGCGCTCAGTGAAAGTGGGTTGCGGAACAAAAACTACGGGAAGCTTTTTCAATTCGTTGCTGGCAGCATCCGCTTCCTCAGCCAGCGGCATGGAAAAATATAAGCGATGGAAAGTTTCCGCAGCTTTAGAAGTGTCTCCGGCGGCGGCATACGCGCGACCCAAGGCCAATTCGACATCCGGCAGGGGAGGCTGGCGATGCGCTTCCAATAACGAAATCGCCCGCTGCGCCTGCCCGCCTGCAACCAGCGCCGCAGCATAGACGACGTAGGCATCACGCGCAAAGAGTGAGTCGGGGTGGTCCTGCTCGAAATTCTTCAAGGTGGCAATCACGCCAGCGCTGTCGCCGGTCCCACCGTAAGCCATCGCCAAAAAATAGGAAGTGTAATCGCTGAGGTCCCCAGCCCGGAAGCTGGCGCGCTTCAGGGGAGGAATCGCCTTGGCGTAATCGTGATCGAGGATGTGAGCGTATCCCACAACCAGCCAGGCCAGGGTACCGGCATCATCTTGTACGTGCTGGCGGGCATAAGTTTGCACACCTGCGTAGGCGGCAGGACTGCGATTCTCAAGTAGCTGGCGCGCCATGGGCTTTAGCTGAGTGGAGGCCACGAAAGCGCGCGCCATGCGGCGCACTCGCGCCGATACTTTGCGCTTGCGGTGGGCAGTTTTCTTTTTGTGATGCGAACGGCTTTGTTTTTGGCGCTGCGCGCGGGAGGACTGCGCATATAAAGGTACGCAGTTACCCAGCAGAGACACAATCAGCACGAAAAATAAAACGGAGGAGTTCACGTGTGGTTATTTTACTGCGAGTAGTTCGCGCCTAATAGTGACTTATCGTTTTCCGCCAGGATGCGAACAATTTCATGGTCAAAGTATTTGGCTTCAGCGGCGGCAGTTTTGCCATATCGTTTATCGTAGGTAGCACGGCTCTTATCAATGTCTTCCTTGAGGCGGCTATAAAGGTCCTTCTTTTTGCGGCCTTCGGCGACCTTGTCCTTGTTGTAAAGCTTTATCTCGTCCACTAAGAGCTTGGCAAAACGCTTGGCTTTCTTGTGGACCTCTTCATCGCTCATCCCGCCGTCAGCCGCGCCGGGAGCTTCGCTGGGCGGAGCTTGGACTGGACTGGTTGTGGCACCGGCAGCCGCGGCCATGGCCTTTGGCGGCTCAGGTTCGGGAGCAACGACGGGGACAGGGGCGGGAGGCGCAACCACCGCTGGCGTCGCCTGCAGCACCGCGACCGGCTCCGTTTTGGGCGAAACCGGGGCTTGCTCCACCACGCCTTCCTGCGCTGGAGCGGTGCCTGTAGAGCTGCGGCGCAAGGTAACGACTTCCAGCCAGAGTCCGGCGGAGAGCACCAACATCTCCACCGCAGCAGCATCCAGCTTGCCGCCTTTCGGGCCGGCATCGGCATAGAGCAAACCGGCTACTTTCTCTTTGAGCACTAGCGGCAGCATCAGAGCCTGGTCCTGCTCGGGAGCGCCTACGGCATCAAGGAAATGCTTATCCATGCCGGCGCTCGGTCCGCTCTGGACTTTCTTTTCCTGGAGCGCCTTGGCTGCGAAGGAACTGTTCATCCCCAATGCGAAATTCTTGACTGCGTCCGGATTGGAGAAGCCGCGTCCCTGCCATCCCACAGCTGCCCCCGAACGCACCACGAAGAGGGCGGTGCGGCTGCAAAAGCCACTGACCCCGTCGAGCAGTGCCGCGAGAATCTCTTTTTGTGCGGTCGCCTGATGGATGGAGGAGATGGCCTTCAATAGCTGTGGCGGGGTGCTTCCCTGACCCGCGGATGATGCCGGCTGCCCAGTCTCTTGATTCTTACCCACGGCAGGCTGAAGTTCCTGGACCACGCGCCGCACCAGCTCTTCGCGGAGGGTGGGAATGTGGCTCTCCAGGACCTGAGAGACCATCTTTTCAACGAGTTGGTGGATCCAGTCTTTAACTGCAGCCATGGGTTCGTAAACGCTTTAGGGACATCAATTTCCGCCGGATATCTATGTGTCTTATCGCACTTTTCGGCAGGGAGGCAAGTTACCTCGGGTTACCGCCGATCAGGTAGAGGTTACGAAGGGAGGATTGATCGGCTGGGGGGAGATGAGGCAGTTCCCTCCCCATTTCGCAGGAGCGAAATGGAGGGGACCCGAAGCATTGAAAATATTGACGTTGTCTGGATTCGGTCCGTACTCAATTAAGTCAGCCATTGAGATCGAGCATTCGACGTCCATCTACTCCGGGATTCTGAGATTGTCGGACCTGAGAGCGGAGGCACCGAACTCAAACTACCCATTATTCATCGTTGCGTCCGAGGATAGGAGAAAGAGACATTTTTGCGACTGAAAGCACTCACGTAAACGGTCGGCTGACCACGTTGGCGAGTAGGTCGCCATAACGTTGAGAAGAGCTCAGTTAGGTCGAATTCGTCCCATCAGACTAATACCGGACGCATCGGGGATCCCGAAATTTGCCAGCGAATCGTTGCGATTTCCAGGCCCCCAGATCTCAACGCTACGAGCCAGCGCTGGGGCCTGAAGGGGAATCCTCTTCCAACCCTCCGGTTTCTGGACATAAATCAACTCTGTACCATTAGGTTCTGGCAGTAGCGCACGATTCACCACTGGCGCGCTCACAACGACAATCTCAAGGCTCTTCTTGCCTTTGCCGACGCGGTAAAGGTTGGTCACGCGGTAGTCCCCTGGGAGTCCCTATGAACGCAAGACCGATAATACATGGAGCACAACTATTTCGGCATCGAACTCCTTCGATTCGGACGCAATCACTTCGGGCGGCCGCGTCGCACTCGTACCTGGACCCACAGGAATAGCCAATGCGACAGTAAGCTCTTGGTTCTTTGCCAGGTAGTTGAAGATCGGAGCTGGTAGCACCACTGCTAGTAGGCAGAGGATGACGACTGGGACCAGCACTGTTGACGGTCGGCGGATCACTGCCACCAACATCGCGGAAGCACCTGCGGCGACCCAGCATAAGGCCATCTGAAGCTCGTAATCCAGCGACAGGAAGCCCCACTGCCAGCGGCCGGTAAACTGCATCGCAAGCACCCTCTCCGACAAGTACCAGTAGACACACCCAGTAGCAGCCCCCGTTACAGCCACTATGAAAACATTGTGTTGGCGGGAGTCCTTGCGATTCGGATAGGCCATGGCGATGATGCCAACAATACCCGCGAATGGAACACTAAGTTTGATCGGCAGCGCGGTCGCGGTATATATGTGGCCGCCGGCCAACAGCCCGGCTCCATACCCGATGCCGAGGGTGATGCAGCTCAGTACAAACGTGGTTACGGCTGCGAACACGAATCGCAAGTGTCGATTCATACACCTCCCGCCGGGATCCGGCACCATTATGCACCTTGAGAGGATTATTCGTTCGACCCCGGCGCTTACGCTTCAGGTTTTAATTCGTTGGTGTGGCTGTCACCGCGAGCGCTATCGCTTGATTATCTTTCCGTTTTTCATCACGAAGTTCACTTTTCGGAGAATCTCGATATTGTCCAAAGGATTGCCGGGCACGGCGATGATATCTGCCGCCTGGCCGAGGACAATGGCGCCGCGCGTTTTTTGAATGCCGAGGAGTTCGGCGCAGTTGGTGGTCATGGCCTTCAAAATGTCGGCGTTGGTAATACCGGCGGCGTGCCAGACTTTGAAGTAATCGAAGACCATGTCCGCGCGGCTTTTACCTGGGAGATCGGTGACCGTGTCTGAGCCGAAAGCGAGCTTGGTACCCATGCGATAGGCGCGCCCCAGACGATCAATAATTTTCTGGCTCAGGATTTTGGGATCCTCGGGACCGACGCTACCCAGCGCAACCAGGTGCTCGTAGGGAAAATCGGTGCCCACCAGTACCGTGCCTTTCTGCTTCATGAGCTGCAGCAAATCATCGCTCAGATCGAAGCCGTGCTCGATGGAATCGGCCCCACCCAGCACCACGTTGCGCGCTGCCTCGCCACCATAGACGTGCACGGCAACTTTGAGCCCCGCGTGGTGGGCCTCGTCGGTTGCCGCCTGAATTTCTTCCACACGGTAGTGATAAGGGCTGTTGTCAGCGACCAGCTTGATTGCGGTCGCTCCGTAGAAGATGTTTTGCCGAACCGCCTTACGCACCTCATCGGGTGTGTCGGCGTCGAGATATTCGAAGCCCCAGAAGCGCCCCTGGTCGGGAGCGATGTCATGGAACTGTCCGCCATACGGGCCGATGATCTTGCCCACGCTAATGATGGTGGGGCCGTCGAACCAGCCTTTTTCAATCGCCTGGCGCACGGCGGTATCGGCATAGTTTGCAGAGTTGCCTACATCGCGGAGAGCGGTAAAGCCTGCCTCCAGCAAGATACGGCTGTTGTGCAGCCCGCGTGCGGCGCGCAAAGCCGGACTCTCTTTTACGTAATAGGACTCCCAAAGCGACTCGCCCGGAGGGTTGGGCGGAAGGGCCATGGTGATGTGAGTGTGGGCGTCCATCAACCCGGGCAAGACCCAGGCATTGGGTAGGTTGATCACCTCGGTGCCGGCGGGTACTGAGGCGCTGGATCCAACCGCAGTGATTTTGCCGGCTTGAATCAGGATGGTCTGATTGGTGGAGATTTTTCCGGTTGCGGGGTCAACCAGATTTCCGGCACGAATAGCAATGTTCTGGGCAAAGCAACTCCCCAATAGCATGAATGCCGACAGCCAAAGCTTCAGCAGGCGCATGGCGCTATCTCCGTGATTCGAATTGCACAGCTTAAACTTGGGGACTGGGGAATGTACCACAGCCCACCGAAAATGAAAGATGTGTGCTCGATATTCGCTATTTGTTCGTCCCGTCAGAGAGAACGATTTCTATACACAATTTGAATAAAAACAGAGAGTTGGGAGTTATAACCATTGACTACTGTAAACGTCCAAAAGAATAGAGGGAATGCGTGTCTCCAATTCAGCAGGACACTAAGGAAACGGGTAAAATGAATCCGCAGATTTCAGGCCCGGACGCAAGCACAGAAATTGAATCCACCATGGGAACCCTTCCATCCAAAGTGAGTGAACCAGTAAGCGAAGAGATGCAGCTGGTTCGGGCCGCCAAGAAGGGCGATGTAGGCGCCTTCGAGGACCTGGTTCGGCGTTACGACCGTAACGTCTTTCGGATTGCGCAGCACATTACGCAAAACCGTGAAGACGCTGAAGACGTAGTGCAGGACGCGTTCCTCAAGGCCTACAGCAATCTTCCCCAGTTCCAGGAGCAGAGCAAGTTCTACACCTGGCTGGTGCGCATCGCGGTGAACGAGGCGCTGATGAAGTTGCGGCGCCGGCGGCCCGAGCGAATGGTTTCGCTCGACGAAGAAGTGAAGACGGAAGAAGACTCCATGCCCCGCGAGGTGGCGGACTGGAGCCCGAATCCCGAGCAGCTTTACAGCCAGTCAGAACTGGGCGACATTTTGCGGAAGACCATACAGGGGTTGCCCGCAGGGTTTCGTACCGTGTTCGTGCTGCGTGACGTAGAAGGACTTTCAACGGAAGAAACCGCGGAGGCTCTTGACTTGAGCATTCCTGCCGTAAAATCACGTTTGCTGCGGGCCCGCCTTCAGTTGCGCGAGCGACTGAACCGGTACTTCAGAAAACGCCAAGGCGGAGATGGGAACCAGTGACCTGCTCTGAGTTTTTGAAGGAGCTTACAGATTACCTGGACGACGCTCTCGACGAGCGAATGCGAGCAGATTTGGAAGATCATCTTGCCTGGTGCCACAACTGCTACGTCGTCTGCGATACCACCAAGAAGACCATTGAGATCTACCGCGATCAGCAACTCTACGAACTCCCCGAAGATTTAAGAGGGCGGCTGCGCTCTGCCATCATGCAAAAATGCGCGGAGAAAAAGAAGGCTGGGCAGCACGACGCTTGATCCCTCAGCGGCTCAAGCCGCTCTCTTTCAAAAGGCCTAACGTTTGCTCTCCTTCGAGTGACGCTCGATCAGGCGCTTGGTCAAGATAACCAGGCCGAAGATTTGCGTCCATTCTGAAACGATGTTGCCCACCACCTGCCCCCATTTGGATTCCGAATTCATCATGGCGTAAGCGACCGCCCAGCCGATTCCCGTCAGCAGCAGGAAAATGGTGAGGGAGTGATCACGAATTAATTCCCATACCGGGCTGAGGAGCCGTCCGCCAGGAGGGCGCCGGCTCTCAGCCGATCCGACCTCGTACATACATGTGGTCGCGAGAACCATGACCACCACACCAGCCCAATCGGCAATGGCATTGCCGAAAAAAGATCCGAGGTGGGTGCTCTGGTCGGAGAGACTGTAAAGCACGATCCAAGATATGAGAATCAGGACAGAGGCGATGCCGAGCGAGTGCCGGTGAATGAAGTCTCTTTTGCGGTGAGGGTTAGTGTTTGCCATTCTCGGGTAACCTTTTAGCTCCAAGTTCCAGTTTTGAAGCACCTGATTGGCGATAATACCTTGACTGCCAAGAAGTTAGGTAGAGGAACGTGGTCAGCGGCGAGCCCACTTTCAACATACATTTATATGATGCGAAGTGATTAGAAACCTTTTTGACGGGCGCGGAATCTAAGTAGCTGGATTGAGAGTAGCTGAATTAACTGCATGTGACCCAGCACACAGACTGGGAACAGCAGGTTGGCGTGGAATGCGGGCTGAGCATTGAGTGTTTGTCTTCCGGGGGTGGTAAATGTTGTCCGCACTTTGGGATGTGTTCTTCGGCTGCCATCACAATAACTACAGTTTTCCTATGAGCAGTAAATCGGTGAAGCAGCGCTCTGCCGCGGCCACAGAGACGGGGACGTATGTGGTGTGTCTGGATTGTGGCCAGGAATTCGCCTATGACTGGCGGCAGATGAAAGTGGTGTCGCGGATTCAGCCAGCCCCCGCAGCTGTGCCCAAAGCGGCGCATTCGTTTGCGGTGAAGTAAACCGGCCTTACGCGTCTGCCTGTCACACCCTGCCCGCCACAATGCAAGAGTTTAGGGAGCCGGCCACTATTCTCCCGATCTGCATTGTTGCTGTCTTACGCGAACCCTGCCAGAGCTGATAATTCCGTAGCGCTCCCCTGTGCCTTCCAATTGGCCAACAAAATCAAATGAGACTACCCTGAAAGAGATCACCGACTGCGGTGATAAGGGTCACGTCTACACCTGGTTTTCGCCCTCAATATGTAATCAGGAGATCGGTTTCTGAGTACGACTTCAGCCTCCGAGCTGGCACGTAGTCCGGGGCCTTCGCCTGGGAAGGGGCCGGAGCGCTCCTGGTCGCAGTTGGGTGAGACTTACATAGCTCTTCTGGCCGTAACCAGCATTTTGACCTACCTGGTCCTCCGTTACTTTGCCGGCGTCCACAGAGATTTCTTTCTCATTCCCCTGTACGTAACCCTCATAGCGGGAGGGGTGCCACTGTTGATAGGTTTGGGCCGAAAACTTGCGGTTGGCGATTTCGGCTCTGACTTGCTGGCTGGCATCTCCATCCTGGCCTCGGTAGCAATGGGACAGCATCTGGTGGGCTCGATCATCGTGTTGATGCTCTCGGGTGGAACCGCCCTGGAACAATATGCTTCTCGTCGCGCCTCATCCGTCCTTCATGCTCTGGCTCAACGCATGCCCCAGATTGCGCACCGCCAGCGCGGCTCCGCAATCGCAGATGTTTCTCTGGAGCAGATAGCGATCGGCGACACACTGGTCGTCTTTCCGCATGAGATCTGCCCGGTTGATGGGGTTGTCACAGCTGGCGATGGCGCGATGGATGAGTCATATCTGACAGGTGAGCCCTACGTGATCTCGAAGACCCTCGGCTCCAAAGTACTCTCCGGTGCAATTAACGGCGATAGCGGGCTCACCATCAGAGCTGAGAAGCTTCCAGTTGATTCGCGATACGCCAGCATTATGCGTGTCATGCAGGAAACCGAGCAGAAGCGGCCACGCTTGCGGCGCATGGCCGATCGCCTGGGGGCCTGGTACACACCCCTCGCGCTCGGGATCGCGGCGCTTGCGTGGTCTTACAGCGGCGACCCACTCAGGTTTCTGGCCGTGGTGGTCATCGCTACGCCTTGCCCGTTGCTGCTGGCTATTCCTGTCTCCATCATCGGCGCTATTTCGCTGGCTGCGCAGCGCGGCATCATCATCAAGAACCCCGCGGTGCTGGAGCAGATCTCCCGGTGCCGTACTGTGATCTTCGATAAGACTGGAACGCTTACCTATGGAAAGCCGACTCTCGATAACATCATTCCCGCGTCAGGTTTCAACAGCCAGGAAGTGCTTCGTCTGGCAGCGAGTCTGGAGCGCTATTCCAAGCACCCCTTGGCGGAAGCGGTATTACGAGCTGCGCGCCGCGCCCATATAGTTTCCGATCCTGTAACCCAGGTATCAGAGAAGCCGGGTCAGGGACTTGAAGGCCTGGTGGGTGGTCGGTCGGTGCGCATCACGGGGCGCAATAAAGTAATAGACAAGGAACTTGCGTTGCCGCCGGTAGTGAGCGGATTGGAGTGTCTGGTTTTCATCGAGGGCGCGTATGCCGGCGCGCTACGCTTTCATGATGTGCCGCGAGGCGAAAGCAAGCCGTTCCTCCGCCATCTGAAACCTCGGCACAATGTCGAGAAACTAATGCTGATCTCGGGCGACCGCGAATCTGAAGTCCGTTACTTTGCTGCGCAAGTTGGGATCGAGGAAGTGCACGCCGGGCAAACTCCCGAGCAAAAAGTGCAGCGGGTTGAGCAGGAGGTTAAGAGCGCACCCACATTGTTCGTCGGCGATGGAATTAACGACGCACCAGCCCTCATGGCGGCCACCGTCGGGGTGGCCTTTGGGGTGAATAGCGACATAACTGCCGAAGCCGCCGACGCCGTAGTTCTTACCACGTCACTCGGTAAAGTAGATGAACTGTTCCATATTGGCGCGCGACTGCGGAAGATTGCGCTGCAGAGCGCAATTGGAGGCATGTTTGCCAGCGCGGTTGGGATGGCGGCGGCGGCCTTGGGTTATTTACCACCGCTTGAGGGAGCCATCGCCCAGGAGATTATTGATTTCGCAGCCGTGTTGAACGCCGTGCGCATGGCACTGCCAGTGAGGACCTTGACTGATTTTGGCAAGTAGCACCAGACGCAAAGGAAACCGGCGGCCGAAGCCGCCGGTTTTATTGTTGCTCGGATTCAACCACGAACCGTCAGCACCGGGCAGGCGGCGTGCGCAATCACTCGGTGCGCCGTTGCCCAGGGAAGATGGATGGCGGCACCCATGTGGCCGTCCGCAGGCCGCGCGCCGAGCACGATCAGATCCGCACTTCTTTCAGAGGCGGTCTGCAGGATGCAATCGGCAGGTGAGCCATACTTGACGACCGGTTCGGGTGAGCACCACAGATCAGCATCATCGGGCACGAGTTCACTCAACCGGCTCAACGTCCAATCCACTGGCCCTGGTGTTCCGTAATCCTCGTGCTTCTCTATGACGTGCAACAGCGTGAGGTGGCTTTGAAATTCTTGTGCCAGGGACACGGCGAAAGCCGCCGCAGCCGGCGTTTTTGATCGGAAGTCGGTGGCGTAGAGAATTTCACCGATTTCAACGTAAATTGGCGCAACGTTAAGGCTTTCGCCTCCCAGCATTGGCAAGCGGGCTTTCCCGGAAACGTTCGGCCCGACGGTCAGCACGGGGCACGGCGCCTGGCGAAATATCTCTTCGGCCACAGAGCCGACCAGCAACTTGCCTACCCCGGTGCGACCGTGGGTGCCGATGATCAGAAGATCAATATTTTCCTTGAGAATGATCTCCGAAACTGCCTGCCATACGCTCCCAGTGCGGATGTGACTATGGTTGGGAATATGCCCCAGGCGAATTGCCATGCGCCTGAGTTCCCCTTGCGCTTCCTGGCGTACGGCCTCATAGGTCGGTGTAGCGGCAATTGGCGCCATCATTCTGGGCGCCAGTGGGTAAACCATTTCCGGTATGACATGGAGCGCATGCAGCGTGCTGCCGTAATGACGGCAAATCGCCATGGCATAGGGGAGAGCTTGGCGGGAGGCTTCGGAAAAATCAGTGGCAAATAACACGTTCTTCACAGAAATCTTGGTACTGGTCCTCGTCGCTTCGAGAGTTGGCACAGGACACCTCCTAGAGTGAAATTTCACGGCCAATCAAAAATGGCGTAGTGAGCGCGATTACAATTGCGTGTCCAATTTCATACCCGGCCAGATGCTGCGGCTGTGGGCCGCGTCACCTTGCAGTGTGATATTGCGCACAAGCCGTTACAGATTCCCCTTGAACAACGCTGTGCTGCCGGCTGCTGGAGATCGTGGCTGCGGCGGCGGCCACTTTGGGCGAGGAGTGCTGGCCAGACTTTCACCGGCCATCATTCGAAGAAAAGCTGCTGAGTGAGGAGACCAGAAACAATCTGGATGCAATCAAGGATGCACTCCAAGAACGCAAACGTCTCATGCGTTCAGCCCGCTGCCGCCGAATTGCTTTTTGCCGAGCATAATTCAGCTGGAAAAGGAAAAGGGAGGCGGAAAAGCTGAGTAGCGGCGATAGGAAGACATGCGACTGAAGAAATCTAGACCGCAATGCGTTAAAGCAGCGGGCGCCAGCCGCCCGGTTTTATGAGCAATCGTTGGTTAAGTTAATCATTGGTTTGGTTAATCGTCGGTACGCCGCTTAAGGGTGGGACGATCGTCGCCCTTGCCATCTTTTCCGTCTTTGTCTTTATTCTTGGCGGCGGTGCGGCGGAGGCTGGGACGATTATCGTTTTCGGTATCAAGACCCTTGCGGCGGTTTTCGAGCGCAGCCAGTCGCGCCTTGACCTCGTCGAACTCTGAAGTGCTCACCACATACTGATTGCGAGCGGGAAGAATTCGCGCGATCTCTTCCTGGCTCTTGCCAATGCGGTCGGGCGTCTGGGGATGGGAAGCGAAAGTCTTGTCCCAGAATCCCGGCTTCTTCTTTTCTTTTGCTTTGAGCTTTTCGAAAAAGCTGATGAAGGCTTGGGGATCGTATCCGGTCTTGTACATGTACTGCACGCCGAGATAATCGGCTTCAGCTTCCTGGCTGCGCTGGAAGGTGAGGAACGTCATTGGGAGACCGATGCCGGCGGCCGAGCGCACCGCGTATCCGATGCCGCCGCCCACGAAGATGAGCGGGATGGAGGCGATGTTCAACAGCTGGCCCTTGGTCATGGCGTGGGCCCAGTGACGCGCGGCGACGTGCGCGATCTCATGCGACATTACGCCGGCAAGTTCTGCTTCTTCGTCGGCCGCGAGGATGAGACCTGAATTCACGTAAAAGAATCCGCCGGGCAGCGCCATGGCGTTGACCACGTCGGTGTCAATGACCTTAATGGTGAACGGGACCTTGGCGTCGGAGTTGCGCACCAGGTTCTGGCCGATGCGGTTCACATACTCGTTAATGACGGGATCCTGAACTAACTTGACGCTGGCTTCGACTTCCTGGGCGTACTGCTTACCAATGCGGATTTCTTTCTCGATGGAGTAGAAGCTGAGGCCGTTACCGACACTGCGGTTGCCGATGGCGTCCACATTGTTTTTTCCTGCATGCTTGGGCTTGCCTTTGTCGGCGGAGTCATCGGCTGAAGTTGCCGGCGGTGTTGAATCCGGGGGCGGCTGAGTCTGGTCCACCTGCACCGGAGTTGGGCCTTGCGCCTGCACCCCCTGGTCGCTGGAAGTTTGATTTGGCTGCTTCTGATCGGACTGCCCGATCATCCACTGGCTGGTGAGAAGCAAAAAGAACAGCGCCACTGCCGCCCGGCGGTACTTCATAAGGGTCTCCTGTGAGCTTCCCTGCAGGGGATTATACCCGGGGGGAGTTCCGCACCTACTCACAAACTTCTAACCAGTTGGACGCGGGATAAGGGCCTAAAGATACCAAGTTGTGGAGCGAGAACTGCCGAAAAACTAGGTTTTAGTGGGCCAAGGCTTGGGGTGGATCGGATCAAATTCGGGGTCTTCACTTTCCTCGGCAGGTGGCGGCTGGCGACGGTGGACCATCTTGCCGGGTTTCTTGAGGATCTCCACGCTCTCAGCGCGCCACTCGCCATTTCCGTCTTGCTGTGCCGTGACCCGGACCTCAGTTCCCCGCTTCAGACCGTGCCGCGGCTGCTTCTGGCGGGACCTCAGAGGAACGTCGGTGCTGTAGAAAACACGGGCATTGGTGATCTCGGCGCGGCGGAGATTGCCGTTCTGTCCCTGAACGTAGATCCAGCCGGGTTTCTTGTCGCCTTCGGGCGGAGAAACGATGGTGCCGCGAAAAGTACCCGAGGTACCGGCCAAAAGAGCGCTGCCGCTGAACAGGAGGAATGAAATCAGGCCCAGTGATCGTGTGCGCAGCAACCACATGCGCAACTAAGATGCTCGAAGTGTGCGCAAAGCGGCCTTATTTTTCCGGTTTTGGAGGGCGGATTCACGGGCACGTCCTCTGGAACTCGGCCTGGAGGGCCGGTTTCAGTGGGCCTGTTTCTCCCGGCGAACTCAATCGTAGTATTCGAGGCCGAGGTGGGTAATGAGTTCCTCGCCTTTCAAGTGGCGCAAGGTGTTCTTGAGCTTCATGAGCTGGATGAAGAGGTCGTGCTCGGGATAGAGGCCGGGAGCGGTCATCGGCGACTTGAAATAAAAGCTGAGCCATTCCTGTATGCCGCGGCCACGCAGTTCTGGAGTGCGCTGCGCCAGG
The DNA here is from genome assembly GCA_035651655.1 of Terriglobales bacterium. Classification (NCBI taxonomy): domain Bacteria; kingdom Pseudomonadati; phylum Acidobacteriota; class Terriglobia; order Terriglobales; species Terriglobales bacterium. The sequence continues at coordinate 126,962 of DASRFG010000025.1, read as the reverse complement.
TCGAGAAAGAGCACGAGATCGAGTACGAGCGGGGCTGCGAGGATGGAGTCGCGACAGAGAAAATTCACCTTGATCTGCATGGGGTAGCCCAACCAGCCGAAGATATCAATGTTGTCCCAACCCTCTTTGTTGTCACCGCGCGGAGGGTAATAGTTGATGCTTACCTTGTGATAGAGATCGCCGTACAAATGAGGGTAAAGCTTGGGCTGGAGAATCTGGTCGAGGACGCCGAGCTTGGATTCCTCCTTGGTCTTGAAGGAATCCGGATCTTCGAGCACCTCGCCGTCGCGGTTACCCAGAATGTTGGTGGAGTACCAGCCGCTGAGGCCCAACACGCGGGCCTTGAATCCCGGGGCGAGAATGGTCTTGAGTAAAGTCTGGCCGGTTTTGAAGTCCTTGCCGCAGATGGGTGCCTGGTTGCGGCGCGAGAGCTCCTGCATGGCGGGAAGGTCGGTGGTGAGATTGGGCGCGCCATTGGCAAAGGGCACACCTTCAGAGAGCGCCGCGTAAGCATAAATCATGGAGGGCGCGATGCTCTCGTCGTTTTTGGCGAGCGCCTTCTCGAATGCCGCCACGCTGGCGTGCGCCGGGCCGGGGGTCAGGAAAATTTCGGTGGAACCGCACCAGATCACGATCAGGCGATCGGCGCCGGAGCGCTTGCGGAAGTCGCGAATGTCGTCACGGACCTGCTCGGCGAGGTCCATTTTGTTCTTGCCTTTCTTGACGTTGGGGCCGTCGAGCTTGCGTACGTAGTTGCGGTCGAAGACAGCTTTGCGGGGCTTGATGGACTGCAGAAAAGGCTTGATCTGGTCGAGCAGGCTGGTTTCGAGCACGCCGGCGTTGACGGCCGAGGCGTACATGTCATCTTCAAACAGGTCCCAACCAGTGAATACCAGATCGTTCAACCCGGCGAGCGGAACGAAATCGTGGATCTTGGGCGAGCGGGCCTCAGTGCGCTTGCCGAGACGGATGGTACCGCCCTGAGTCAGCGAACCGATAGGCTCGGCAATCTTGCGACGGACGGCTTCTACGCCGGCGACGAAAGTGGTCGCCACCGCGCCCATGCCGGGAATCATGACTCCGAGTTTGCCTTTGGCGGGCGCTATCTTGACCGAATCTGGGTTGCGGGACTGCGAGGATGCACTCTTCTGCCGTGTGGCCATGAGTTCGAGACTTCCTTATGAGAATTTTGTTAGGAAAGCAAACCAGCTATGTTCTCGAATTGAGGGAGGAATTGCAAATGTGGACAGAAGAGCTCACCACAAAGGACACGAAGTACACGAAGGAGAATCAGATTCCGTAATCACAGGGCGGGAAACTATCCCCGCAAAATAGAGAAGCTGCCGCGGTGCTCAAGGCATCTTGTGATAGGAATCGTTTATGGAAGCTCCATCGCATCGCCCCACTTGGAAGACCCTGCTGGCTTTCTCAGTCATCTATTTTGTGTGGGGATCGTCATTTCTTGCGATCAGGGTGGGCGTACTCGAAGTTCCGCCGTTGATTCTGGCCGCGATACGCTTCCTGATTGCGGGAGTGTTTCTTTACGGGTGGATGATCGCGCACGGCGAGCGATCGCCGACCCGGCGTCAATGGATTTCCGCGTCTCTTCTCGCCGCACTGATCTTTGTGTTCGATTACGGGCTGTTGTTCTGGGCGGAGCGGCGGGTGCCTTCCGGCGTGGCTGCGGTGATGATGGCCACGATTCCGGTGTTCATGGCGCTCGCGGAAATTATTTTTCTGGGCACGCAGAAGCTCACGCTGCGTTTGGGAGTCGCGCTCTTGATCGGGATCGCCGGCGTGGCGGTGCTGATGAGCCGTTCATTGCACCTGAGCGGCGCGCCCATTGACCCGCGGAGTGCGGCAGCGCTGCTGGTTGCAGCCATCAGCTGGTCCGTTGCCTCGATTCTGCCGCGCAAGCTACAGCTACCGGCTTCCAAAGTGATGAGCTCAGGAGCGCAGATGCTTCTTGGCGGCGTGTTTCTGACGGTGGCGGCGGGCGCGCTAGGCGAATTCCGTGATTTTCACCCGGCGACGGTCTCACGTGGCGCCTGGTTTGCGCTGCTCTACTTGATTGTGGCAGCGTCCATCGTCGGATTTACGGCCTACGTGTGGCTGATTCACCATGAGTCGCCGACCAAAGTCGGGACTTATGCGTATGTGAATCCGGTGGTGGCGGTGCTGGTGGGATATTTCGTGGGCGGCGAGGCGCTTGGCCTGCGAACCATTCTGGGGGCGGGCTTTGTGCTGATCGGCGTGGTGTTGATCACTACGACGCCAAAGGTGAAGACGGCTGCCACACTCGAGGTGGAGAATGAGCCGGAGGTGGTGGGATCGTAATGGCGTTTCCTAGCTTTTCGGCGAAAGCAGAGGGAATTCGGAGTCCAGGAGAAACAATGGAAAAGCGCAAACTTGGAAAAAGCAACTTGGAAGTTTCCGCCATGGGGCTGGGCTGCATGGGAATGAGCTATGGCTTGGGCCCGCCTGCGGACAAGAAGGAGATGATCTCGCTCATTCGGACCGCCGTGGAACTCGGCGTGACGTTCTTCGATACCGCCGAAGTATATGGCCCGTTCACAAACGAGGAGCTCGTGGGCGAAGCGCTTGCTCCTTATCGCCGCCAGGTAGTGATTGCGACCAAGTTCGGCTTTGCGCCTAATCCCAACGACGGCGGTAAGTGGACCGCTCTAGACAGCCGGCCAGAGCACATCAAAGCGGTAGCCGAGGGCTCGCTCAAGCGACTGAAGACGGATGTCATTGACTTGTTCTATCAGCACCGGGTTGACCCTGACGTGCCGATCGAAGATGTCGCGGGCGCGGTGAAGGAGTTGATCCGCCAGGGCAAAGTCAAGCACTTTGGACTTTCTGAGCCCGGCGTTCAGACCATCCGCCGCGCACACCGAGTTCAGCCAGTGACGGCGATCCAGAGCGAATATTCGCTGTGGTTCAGGCGCCCTGAACAGGAGGTATTGCCGGCACTGGAGGAACTTGGGATCGGATTTGTTCCCTTCAGCCCTCTGGGTAAGGGCTTTCTCACCGGCAAGATCCACGAAAACACTAAGTTCGATAACAGCGACTTCCGCAACATCCTGCCTCGCTTTACACCAGAGGCTCGAAAAACCAACCAGGCCATGGTTGATTTGCTCAGGAAGATCGGAGAACGAAAGAAGGCGACTCCTGCTCAGATCGCGCTTGCCTGGCTGCTCGCTCAAAAGCCATGGATCGTTCCCATCCCCGGCACCACCAGGCTGGAGCGTCTGAAAGAAAACATCGGAGCAGTTGAAGTGAAGCTTACGCCTGACGATCTACGTGAGATCGACAGCGCTTCGTATGAGATCAGGGTGGAAGGGGCTCGATATCCGGATAAATTTGAGCAAATGACGGGTCGTTGAGCGAGGCGCGGGCGCACGCTAGGCTACCGGCGTTTGCTGTGACTTTTCTTCTCCGGCACGAATTCTTCCCCGCCAACGCGACCAGACGAAGAGGATTATTCCAACCACAATCACCGCGAGGATGATGGCATCGAAGCGATGGAACCAGGTTTTGAGTCGGGGATCGGTGTCCCAACGCTCGCCTAGTTTCATCCCGACAAACGCCAGGCCGAGGCACCAGGGAAAAGATCCCACAAAAGTGTAGAGGTGGAAGCGGCCCTGCGGCATGCGGGCGACACCCGCGGGCAGGGCGATGAATGTGCGCACCACCGGCAAGAGACGGCTGATGAAGACGGTGATGCTGCCGTAGCGGGCGAAGAAGCGGTCGGCCCAATCGAGTTCGTGGCGGCTGAGCAGGAGATAGGAGCCGTACTTTTCGACCAGTGGGCGGCCGCCGTAGTACCCGACCGCGTAAGCGATGGCGGAACCGAGATTGCAGCCCAGCGCCCCCGCGACGGCGACCCAGAGCAACTTGAAGCGGCCGGCGTAAACCAGGTACCCGGAGAACGGCATGATGATCTCCGAGGGCAATGGAATGCAGGCCGACTCGATGGCCATGAGGGCGACGATGCCCAGGTATCCGCCGGCGGAGATCACGGAGATGATGAAGCCGCTAAGCGCGGTGATGATTTTGGAGACCATGGAGGTTGGATTATACGGGTTCCCTCAGCGGCTAAAGCCGCGCGGGCTTGGGAGCGATGTTGCGCAGCGCTGGAGCGCAGCTCCACTCGAGAAGCTGGTTGTTTTCAGCTGGATTGAGGTTAGAACTGGCCGTCCTGGGTGAAGGTGTATCCCGGGAGGCTGGCGCCCTCGCCGTTCTTCTGGACCTTGACCCGGATGCTGTCGTTGGTGGTGGCGCTACCGTCGGCATGGCGCAGAATGGCGTATTGGGCGAGCACCTCGTTGTAGAGCTTGGTGACCAGGAAGTTCTTTCCATTCCTATCGTTACGCCAAACTTGTCCCAACTGGATGGACTTCACCGACATGGAGTGACTCCTCAATTCAGATTAGCCGCAGGTCAAGCGGGGGTCAATTGGCGGAGGAGTTACGAAGGTGCAGTTCCGGTAACGCTTGGGGCGGTGAAGTGGTTACCTCAGCGGCTAAAGCCGTGGTGTGGGGTAAGGTTTCGCAGCGAGCGGCGCGGCTGGAAGGCGCGCCCTTTCAAAGACAAATTGCGGTCGTTAGGTGTCGCCCCGCCGGGGCTCTGGTATTTTTTATGACGCGTTCCCAGCGCTGAGGGCTGGGCTAAATTCTGTGCCGCCCTGCCGGGCTGGTGTGGAGTGCTGCGCGACATCCATTCCTAATTATCATCTGGCACGTGCCTCGTCGGCTAAAAGCGGGCGCCCTTTCAAGGACAATCGAGTGCAGCGGAAGGAGAGCTGGAAGCCGCGCCCTTTTAAAACCGCCCAAGAGCGCAGGGCAGCTGAGTTTGGTCGCGGTCCGCGGGGCATCTAACCCGGAGAGTAGTTTCTGCTAACATTTATCGTTCTTCTGGGGGCATTAATGGCGCAGGCTATCAAGTCGGAGCCGCAAAGCAGCATGCCGGGTGGCCAGGAGTCGCGCCGCCAATTGGTAAGTTTTTCATTTTATAAAGTGATGCCCGAGTGGCGCCGGCTGGCGCATGCGGAACGAGATGAGCATCGTCGGGAAGCGGCCGAGGTGCTGCGACGCTGGTCAAGTTTCGGCGAACTGCGGTTGCTTACCTACTCGACGGTGGGTATGCGCGCGGACTGCGACATGGTGCTGTGGCGCATCTGCTACTCGCTCGAATGCCTGCAGAGCATGTCGCGGGAGTTGCTGGCGACACGGCTGGGAGGATACCTCGAGACCAAGTATTCCTACCTGGCGATGACCAAGCGCATGCAGTACGCCATCAAGTCCAGCCGCGAGCACGACGACGAGCGCGGATTCGTGAAAGCCGGAAAGGCGAAGTACCTATTTGTGTATCCGCTCCGGAAGACGCGCGATTGGTACCAGCTGGTGTGGGAGGAGCGGCAGCGCATCATTAATGAGTACATTCAGGTGATCGACGAATTTCCACGGGTGCGCTTCCACATCGCCTACTCTTTTGGAATTGACGATCCGGAGTATGTGCTGGCGTATGAGAGCGACTACCCGGAAGATTTCCTGGATATGGTGCAGCAGTTGCGCGATACGGAAAACAGCGCATACACAGCAGTGGACACCCCGCGAGTGACCTGCGTGCAGACGTCGGTAGAGGAAATGCTGGAGCGGTTGGGCTGATGGCGCGTGGCATTGTTCCCCGTCAACCGACCAAAAGCGGACGGCAGGCGGGAGTGAAGCGGGCCACACCGCGAGGCACGCCGCCTCAAGCACGAAGTTTTAAGTCTGGAAACAACCCAGTGCAGTTCAAATCGGCTGCCGGTCAAGCGGCAGCGGCAAAATACCAAAAACCATCAGGGCAGAAAAAGTTTGGCTACGATCCGGTTGCGCCAGAGCGCCTGCAGGAGATTCTTAAACGCCTGGACCAGACCTATCCCGGGGTGACTTGTGCACTGAATCACAAGAGCGCCTGGGAGCTGCTGGTAGCAACGATTCTTTCGGCGCAGTGCACCGATGTGCGGGTGAACATGGTGACCCCCGAGATCTTTCGCAAATATCCCACGCCGCAGGCTTTTGCCCAGCTCAAGCCGGAGCAGCTCGAACCCGATATTCGCTCAACTGGTTTTTTCCGTAACAAGAGCAAATCGGTGGTGGGCGCGGCTAAGAAACTGATTGCAGACTTCGGCGGCCAGGTGCCAGACGAGATGGACAAGCTGCTCACCATTCCGGGGGTGGCCCGCAAGACCGCGAACGTGGTTTTGGGGACGTGGTTCGACAAAGCTGAAGGCGTGGTGGTTGACACGCACGTTCACCGGATCGCGCGACGCCTGGAGCTGACCAGGAACGATGACCCGCAAAAGATCGAACAGGACCTGATGAAGGTGATCCCGCGCGAGAAGTGGATCCAGTTTGCTCATCAGCTCATCTGGCACGGCCGCAAGCTGTGCCTGGCGCGCCAGCCCAAGTGTGCCGATTGTCCGCTGGAAAATATCTGCCACGCTGCCGACAAGACCTGGTCAACAGTCGAGATCCATAAGGCGGCAAGGTAAGCTGCGGGTCGAATAGGGAAACCAGGGACCTCGATAGCAGCATGAGCGTACGGGAGTCTTAGGGATTCCTCGCTGCGCTCGGAATGACAATCTTACAAGTCGTAGTTCACTGGAAGAATCAAACATGCGAATCAAGTGTAGCTTTGTTATGGTCATATTCATGAGCACGCTTACCCTCGCCCAGCAACTCGCCACCCCGGCGGCTATCGCCCACCCGCTACAGATCACCAGCAAATCCAAAGCCGACGTGCAGAGACTCTCGGTGGAGAAGCTGTTCATGACCCGCAGCCTGGTAGGTACGGCTTGGTCGCCGGATGGTAAAACTATCGCTTTCGTGACCAACATCAGCGGGCGAAGCAATATCTGGACGGTGCCGGCGGAAGGCGGTTGGCCGGTGCAGCTCACTGTAAGCAATCAGCGGCAGTTTTCGCCGGCGTGGTCGCCTACAGGAAAATGGATCGCCTACATGTCCGATTACGACGGCGACGAGCAGTGGGACATTTTTGTGGTATCGCCGCTGAACGGCGATGTGATCAACCTGACCAAGACGCCGGATATTGCTGAAGAGTCCCCGACGTGGTCGCCGGACGGGCAGCAGCTGGCATACATAGTGAAGCCGAAGACTTCCTCGAGTTATGAGATTGAGGTGATGGACGTGGTCACGCGGCAGGTGCGGCACTTAACCACGAACACGCCTAAAGACCGCGGCAATGTCAGCCCGGTGTGGTCGCGCGATGGGAAGTGGATCGCGTACACCCAGGTGCACGCCAAACCGACGGATTCGGACATCTTCGTGGTCGAGGTGGCGACCGGAAAAAGCACCAAGGGCACGCCGCATACGGGGGAGCATCTTTACTCCGCGAGCGATTGGTCGGCGGATGGCAAGAAGTTGCTGATCACCTCTGATGCCGGAAACGGGTATCTGAACGTGGGGCTGCTCGATATCGTTTCGAAAAAAATTGACTGGTTGACGCAGGACAAGTGGGAACTGGAGGGCGGAACCTTTTCGCCGGACGGAAAGACCGTCACGTGGACTGCGAATGTGGATGGCAACACCGATATTTATTTTCACGATCTCGCCACCGGACGCACAGAAGCCCTGCCACTGCCGAAGGGAGTCAATTCGCTGGGCGGAGCAGAGTCGGCGTTCACGCGCGACGGATCGCGTCTTCTATATAGCCATAACGGGCCGGATGCGCCGGGAGACGCCTGGGTGTACGACGTGGCTTCGCGGCAATCCCACCAGGTGACGCACTCGCTGGTGGCGGGGGTGCGCAGCGAAGACATGGTTGCACCATTTCTGGTGCACTACCCAAGCCGCGACGGTAAGTGGCAAATCTCGGCTTTGGTTTATGTCCCCTACAATGCGCAGCGCAATAAGCAGAATGCGGCGGTGGTGTACGTGCATGGCGGCCCGGCGTCGCAAACCATGAACGGCTTTAACCGCGGGGTGCAGTACCTGGTGAACCAGGGGTATCTGGTGATCGCGCCGAATTATCGCGGGTCAACCGGCTTCGGCAAGGAATTTCAGCAGGCCAATTTCTTCGACATGGGAGGCGGCGATCTGCAGGACGTGCTGGCGGCCGCCGACTTTATTTTGAAGACCGGATTTCCCGATCCCAAGAAACTGATTGTGATGGGCGGCAGCTACGGCGGGTACATGAGCATGATGGCGGTGACCAAGGCGCCCGAGGTGTGGGCGGCGGGCGTGCCTATTGTTCCTTTCGTGAATTATTTTACGGAAGTGGAGAACGAAGACCCGGTGCTGCGTGAATACGATCTGGCGACGATGGGTGATCCGGTGAAGAACAAGACATTGTGGCAAGACCGCTCGCCGATTTATTTTGTGGACCGCATCAAAGCGCCGCTGTTGATTCTGGCCGGGGGCCACGATCCCCGCTGTCCGAAATCGGAATCGCAGCAGGTGGCGGATGCCATCAAGAAACGCGGCGGCGTGGTGGAGTTGAAGATCTACGAAGACGAGGGGCACGGATTTTCGCGGGTAGAAAATCAGATTGATTCGTGGAAGCGCATTGGGGATTTTGTGAAGGCGCATGTTCCACCGGCAGATTGCGGGTGCACACTGAAGGAGTAGCCACTAGGATGCGGCTATCGCCTTGACCAGTCCTTGCATCGTGAACTCGCGGGCCTCGATGTCTACACGCAGGCCGAGATCGCGCAGAGTAGCGGAGGTGACGGGACCGATGGAGGCGAGCTTTATTCCATCCAAGACGGACCGGTTCGCTCGGGCGCCGAGCAGGGCCAGAAAATTCCTGGCAGTGGAGGAACTGGTGAAGGTGATCACGTGCGGGGCGTGGGCGGGATCTGCCAGGACTCTTTTGAGTTCAGCGGCAGATTTCTTGGGGGCGATGGTTTCGTAGGCCTCGACGACGTCAACTTTTGCACCGGCCTCGCGTAGCCGCCGGGGGATCACATCGCGAGCAACTTTGGCCCGCACCAGCAGGGCTCGTTTGCCGCGAACTTTTGCGCGCAGGCTGCGCACCACGGATTCAGCGACATATTCTTGCGGCACAACTGTCACTTTCAGCCCCTGCTGCTCGATCGCGGCCCTGGTCGCCGGGCCGATGGCGGCAATCTGCAACTCTCGTATCTGCTGCGGCGCAATGGCAAGCTGTTCCAGCCTTGTAAATAGAGCCTTCACACCGTTGACGCTGGTGAGGATGAGCCAGTCGTATTGTTGGATTCGGCGCAGAGCGTTGTCGAGTTTTTGAAAGGAACGCGGCGGCCGAATTTCGATGAATGGAATTTCCAGGACTTCCGCGCCTAAAGCCCGCAGTTTGGATGAGAGCTCACTGGCCTGCTCGCGAGCCCGGCTGACAAGAATTCGGCGGCCGTGCAGATGGTTCATTTTAAGACCTACGTCTCTCGCTACGCTCGGGATGACACTCACAAGCAGGTCCTTCGCTGGCGCTCCAGAAGACAAAGTTGGGTCACGGTTGTTGCGGGGTCGCGGCGGCCAAGCCGTAAATTTCCTGCAGGATGGCGTCGGCCCCTGCGCGCAAAAGCGCCTGCGCGACGGCGTCGCCCAGTTTCTCGGCGTCACTTCCGGTCTGCGCCTCGCGAAGAATGCGGGAGCCATCCGGCCGCGCGACCACGGCACGGAGGAGCAATTGCTTACCGCGCATCTCCGCCAGGGCCCCAATGGGAACCTGGCATCCGCCGCCGAGTCGTCGCAGCAGCGCCCGTTCACAAGAGGTTGTGGCGCGGGCAGCGGGGTCATCCAGGAAGACGAGATGTTCGCGCACGGCAGCGTCTCCGGCGCGGACCTCGATGGCCAGCGCGCCCTGCCCGGCCGCCGGACACATCACCTCGGCGGAGAATATTTCGCGCAACATCCCGGTGTGGGCCAGCCGCCGCAAGCCTGCGGCGGCAAGAATAATGGCGTCGTATTCGCTGAATTGCAGCTTGCGCAAGCGAGTGTCAACGTTGCCGCGCAGAGGACGAACCTCGAGATCGCGGCGCAAAGCCCTGACTTGCGCCTCACGACGCAGGCTGCTGGTGCCCACGCGAGCATTTTTGGGCAAGTCCGCGAAGCGGTTGAACTTCTGGGAGACGAACGCGTCGTGGGGGTCCTCGCGAGGAGTGATTGCCGCCAGCTCAAATCCTGGCAGCAAATCTGTGGGCAGGTCTTTCAGGCTGTGCACCGCCAGGTCCACTCGGCCTTCCACCAACGCTTGTTCGATCTCCTTGGTGAACATGCCCTTGGTGCCCACTTTCACCAGGGGAATCTCGATGACTTTGTCGCCGGTAGTATGGATGACCTCGATCTCAACCTGATGCCCGCGCTGGCGCAGCTGGTCGGCGACATGGTTGGCCTGCCAGAGCGCGAGCTGCGAGCCGCGCGACCCGATGCGCAGCGTCGCCATTCAGGAATCCGTCCCTGATCGTTTGCTGGTTTCCGACCTGCTCGCCGCGGTGGCGCGGGCCTGACTCTCTTCCTGCAGATTAAACAGCTTTCGTACCAACTCGATGAGGGTGGTCGCCTGCGGGTCGCGGGCGGCGGTTTTCAGAGCGCTGATGGGAGTGTGCAGGACTTTGTTGACGATGCCGCGAGTGAGGGTCTCGATGGCCATCTCCTGTTCCGGGCTGAGCGGGCCGAGCCGTCCGCGGACGCGGTCAATCTCTGCCTGCCGGATGGTCTCGAGATGATCATGCAAAGAAACGATGGTGGGAACCACATCAACGGTCTTCAGGCGCGCCTGGAAACGCTCGACTTCGGCATCGACGATGGCTTCGGCGCGCTCGGCCTCTTTGCGCCGGTCGGCGACATGCGAGGCTACGGCCGACTGCAGATCGTCAATGTCATAAACGAAGATGCCGTCGAGTTTGTTGATTTCGGGGTCCACGTCCCGAGGCACGGCGATATCAATAAAGAACATCGGCCGGTTGCGGCGGCGCATGAGGAAGAGCTCGCCATGCTCGCGGCGGAAGATGGCGTGGGGCGCGCCGGTAGAGGTGATGACGATGTCAGCGCGATCCGCGGTCTCATAGAGTTGCTCAAAAAGCATCACCTGCCCGCCGAACTTGGCTGCCAGCTCCTGGGCGTGCTGGTAGGTGCGGTTGGCGACGAAGATGCTGGCAGCGCCGTGCGCCACCAGGTGTCGCGCCGCCAGTTCGCTCATCTTGCCGGCGCCCACCAGATAAACTGCGCGCCCGTGCAGCGAGCCGAAGATTTTTTTTGCCAGCTCCACGGCGACCGAGGCCACTGAAACCGCCGACGAGCCCACGGCAGTTTCGCTGCGCACGCGCTTGGCAACCGCAAAGGAGCGCGTCAGCAGCGCATCCAGATGCGAGTGAATGGCGCCCACCGCCCGGGCCATGGCATAGGCTTCCTTCACTTGGCCGAGGATCTGCGGCTCGCCCACCACCATGGAATCCAGACTGGAAGCTACGCGGAAGAGATGGCGAATGGCCTCACCTTCGCGGAGTTCGTAAAGGTGGCTGGCATAAACCGCAGGATCAAGCTCAAAGAATTCGCGCAGGAAGGCACGCAAGTCGGTGCTGCCGTTTTTGGCGCTGACCAGCAGCTCGACACGATTGCAGGTGGAAAGGACCAGGCCCTCTTCGACGCCGGGAGAGTGGGCGAGCCGCCGCATGGCCTCCGGCAGTCGTGATTCGGGAACAGCCAGCCGCTCCCGTACCTCCACCGGTGCGGTGTTGTGGTTGACGCCGAGCAGAAGGAAGCTCATGGCGAGACGAACCCATGCACCGCGCTGAAGTAATTTGCTGCCCAGGCAATCACGGCGGCGGCAAAGGCGCAGGTGGCGAGATAGGCGGCGCGGCGGCCGCGCCATCCGGAACTCCAGCGGGTATAGAGCAGGACCACGTACACCGCCCACATCAGAAGGGACAGAACAATTTTGGGATCGTGGAAATACATGGCGCCATATTTCGATTGGGCGACCACGGAGCCCGCCATCAGGCCCAAGGTCATAAACGGGAATCCCAGAAGCAGCGAGCGATAGCCGATCTCGTCGATGGTCTGCAGGGCCGGCAGACGCCCCAGGATGCCGCTGGGCTGCTTGGCCTTGAGGGTGCGCTCCTGAATCAGATAGAGCAGGCTGGCGGCAAAACTGAGGAAGAGCGCGGCGTAGCCAATAAAGATAAGTGCGATGTGGAGGAAGATCCAGCCGCTGCGCACGAACGGGGTGGAGAGCAGGATCTCCTGCTGGCTCATGGCCGCGGCAAAGGTGAGGAGGAACACCAGGGGAAAGACCACAATTCCGGGTGTGCTGGTGCGGTAGCGGGCGTAGACGATCATGAAGAACAGAATGATGACAAAGGCCAACAGCGACTCGGAATTGTGCAGCGATGCCAAGGTGAGCTGGCGCTCGAGGAGGGCGGTCTCGGTGAGGGAGACGAAGTGGAAGACCATGCCGAGCGCCACGGCGGGCAGCGCGAGGCGAGCCAGCAGGTCGCTGCGCCGGGTCAGCAGAAGGAGCGCGTACACCATTCCCATGGCGTAGAAAACCACCGCTACTCGCAACCAGAGAAGAGGCATACCAGGAGCCGCACGTCCAAGCCCGCCTATTTGAGTCACGGGCAGGTGTCTCTATTTTTGTGCAGTAGCGATTATATTCTGCCCGCCCAGGGGAAACGAGAGTTTAAGCAGCCTCAGGTGCTGGGAAGGTCGGTTTCAGGACTGCGGCAGGGTTGGATAGTACGGGAGAGAGGACTATCATAGGTTCCAGCTGTAGCATCCTATCTGACATGCTGGCCTTGAACTGGAAGCCGTTAACCAGGGTGGTGAAGTCCCGCCTTCTGCTGGACACCAGCCGGGACCTGCTGACTGTCTCCCGACAGCTCATTCAGACCTCCCGTGGCAGGCGTGTCGCCGGCGAGATAGCGTGGGCTCGCCATCTCGCGCGCGCCTGCGCAGCGAGCAAGAAAAGTTAAGACCGTCCGCTGGGCTCAAGGCGGTGTGCAAGTCAAAAGGTCCATTCGTTAGCGCTTCGAGTTTTCAGTCAGCGCTCTCACAGGAATGACAAAAGAAGGTTTCATTCCAGGCGCAAGTCTGCCAGCAGCTCGTCGATGTTCGTGGCGTCCACGGACAAGCGACGGCTATCTTTTTTCAAGTTTTCGATCTCGTCGAAGCCGCGCAGCAGGCGCATCTTGGCGGCGGCGTATTGCTCGGTGTCGCTTAAATTGCGGCCGTGGGCGGCACGCCAGGATTCGAGGGCAGCGTCGCGCAGGAAAATGCTCACCGCGTAAGTGGTCTTGCGATCGGGAGTGACGTCGAAGATGTATTCCGTGGCGGGCGCTTCGGGAGCATCGGCCAGAGCGGGACGCTTGCCGACAAAGTAGTACTGGTAAACGTATCCCATCTGCCCGGTGTAGGTCTTCATGCGGCGAGGGTTGCCGATGGAGTTCATTGAAGTCAGGCTCCCGCAGAAGCTTCGCGCAGGCGCTGGGCGGCGGTTTCCGAGCTCAGCGGGCTGTAATACACCTCTTTGAAGGTGTAGGACTTGGCCTTGCTGGCGATGATGGGCATGATCTCGATGTGCCAGTGGTAGTCCTCGTCGATGGTCTTCCAATACTCCAAGCTGCTGGACTCATGCAAACTATTGGGCGATGTGTGCAGGACCAGATGGAAGTCCTCGGTGATGGAGCGAATGCGGTCCAAGGTCCGGCGCAAGAGGGTGGCAAGATCGAGCAACGCCCCTGGCCGAACCAGGGCCGCGCGCTCGAAGGCGGCTTCGTGGAAGCGGGGCACGATCCAGGTTTCATAGGGAACACGCGGGGCGTAAGGACAAAGAGCGGTGTAGTCGCCGCGAGTTTCGATGATGCGCACCCCTTGCCGCTCCTCCTGCGCCAGGATGTCGCAGAAGACGCAACGCTCTTTTTGGCCGTAATAGTCGCGGCTGGCGCGCAGCTCGTAGAGCACACGGCGGGGAACGAAGGTGGTGCCGGTGAGTTGCGAGGTGGGGTGCTCGAACTCCTGGCCGGCAACATTGCCGTAATCCTTGAAGATGCTGACGTATTTGAAACGCTGGTCGCGTTTTAGGTCCTGGATGCGTTGTCCGGCCAGGACCAGGAAGCGCTCGATTTCGGCATCGCTGGCCCGCCACAAATGGCGATCATGACGAACGTTCTCCACTAGCACCTCATGGGCCCCCACCGAAGACATGCGGTCGTAGATGCCCTCTCCGCGCCGTTGCGGATCTCCCTCCACCCGGTAGAGCGGCGCGGGATGCACCACGGCGCGCGCCGACCAGGGGCCGCCGTCGAGTGAAGGCATGGAGGAAACTACTTGCGGCTGCGAGGGCGCATCGGGACAGAAGCGGCAGAAGCGCTCCTCGCGGCGGGGCGCATCGGGAGCGTCTCCGGTGATCACCCAGGAGCGAGTGATGGGGTCCTTGCGCAGTTCCATGCACTGTAGGAAACCACCGCCGCGAGCTAGAGTCAACCGCGGGGTTGGCAGCTACCAAAGTGTGGCGAGTTCCCACAGCTGGCTTTGTTATAATCCGGCCACCTACTCCGGTGCAGATGACCGAGCCTTCCACGCCGTTGATGCGGCAGTACACCGCCATAAAAAAAGAGCACCCGCAGGCGTTGCTTTTCTTCCGGCTGGGCGATTTTTACGAGCTGTTCTTCGAAGACGCCGTTGTGGCGGCCCGCGAGCTGCAGATCACGCTGACGGCGCGCAATAAGGAAAAGGGCAATGCGGTGCCCATGTGCGGTGTGCCTTACCACAGCGCCGAGGGGTACATCTCCAAGCTGATCCGCAAGGGCTTCAAGGTAGCAATTTGCGACCAGATGGAAGACGCGCGCCTGGCCAAAAAGCTAGTACGGCGCGAGGTGACGCGGGTGGTCACGCCGGGAACGGCGGCCGATTCGTCACTTGGTTCCGAAGAAAACAATTTTCTGGCCGCGCTGGCCAAGGTGGGGAATGCGGTGGGTTTTGCCGCGCTCGACCTCTCAACCGGCGAGTTCCGGGCAACCGAGTTTCAGGGCGCCGACGCCGAGCGCCGCATCCGGGACGAGCTGCAGCAGTTGCGCCCGCGCGAGCTGCTGTTTGGGTCCTCGGCGCCGCTGTTTGAGGTGTCGCCAGTCAGGAATGGAAACCCTCAAGCGCGGCAAAAGACTGCGCCCGCTTCTCTGCCCCGCATGGCGGGCGATGGCATCGTCAGCTGGGCGGAGACGCCGCTGGATGACTGGATCTTCGCGCCCGATCATGCCATTCCGTTAGTAGAAAATCATTTTGGAGTGCTCTCGCTCGAGGGCTTTGGCCTGGCCGGGAAGCCGGCGGCGGCGACCGCGGCAGGCGCCATCCTGCACTACGCCCGCAGCACCCAGCGCGGCACGCTCGACCACATTGATCGCATCGGGTTTTATGAGCGCCAGAATTGCCTGGTGCTGGACGCGGTGACGGTGCGCAACCTGGAGCTGACGGAGCCGTTGTTCGCGGGCGCGGCGGATGGCGTAACTCTGTTCCGCGCCGTGGATGCGACGGTCACGCCCATGGGCAAGCGCCTGCTGCGCGCCTGGATGCTACGGCCCTCGGTTGATGTATCCGAGATCAATGGCCGGCTGGACGCCGTGGAAGCCGCGGTGAAGGACACGGTCGCCCGGGAAGACATGCGCCGGGCGCTGCAGGGAATTCTCGACCTGGAGCGACTGTTGAGCCGGGTGACCCTTGAAACCGCAAACCCGCGCGACGTGCTGGCGTTGGCTGCGTCGCTGGCGAAAATTCCGGCGGTGAAGGCGGCGCTGGGACAGCTCTCGGCGGAGCGGCTGCGCAGCCTACATGCGGCTTTGGATGAACTGGCGAACCTGCGGCACCGCATTGATACCACCATCGTGCCCGAGCCGCCGCTGAGCTTTGCCGATGGCGGCGTGATTCGCAGCGGTGTGGACGCCGCGCTCGACGAGTTGCGCGACCTGAGCCGCAACAGCAAGCAATATCTGGCGCAGGTGGAGCAGCGCGAGCGGCAGCGCACGGGAATCGCTTCCTTAAAGGTAAAGTTTAACTCTGTCTTCGGCTACTACCTGGAGATTTCGAAGGCCAACCAGCACCTGGCGCCGCAGGACTACGAGCGCAAACAGACGCTGGTGAATGCCGAGCGTTTCACCACGCCCGAGCTGAAAGAGTACGAAGCCAAGATCCTCGACGCCCAGGAAAAGATCGTCGAGATCGAGCGACGGCTGTTTACCGAGCTGCGGGGGGCCATCGCCACCGAGGCGCGACGGATTCGGCAAACCGCGCTGGCCATTGCCGAGGCCGACCTGCTGGCTGCTTTCGCGCATGTGGCCGCGGTGCGGAACTATTGCCGGCCGAAGTTTGACGATGGCGGCGACATTGAGATTGTCGAAGGTCGCCACCCGGTGATCGAGCAGCCTGAGCTGACTACGAGCAGCGAGCGCTTTATAGCCAACGATCTGTATCTCAACCCGACCACGGACACCATCCTCATCCTCACCGGGCCCAACATGGGCGGCAAGTCAACCTACCTGCGGCAGGCGGCGCTGATCGTGATCCTGGCGCAGATGGGATCGTTTGTGCCGGCGCGGGCGGCACGGCTGGGCGTAATTGACCGGGTATTTACCCGCATCGGCGCCAGCGACAACCTAGCCCGCGGGCGCTCGACGTTTATGGTGGAGATGACGGAAACCGCCGCCATCCTGCACACCGCGACGCCACGTTCGTTGGTGCTGCTCGATGAGGTCGGTCGCGGCACGGCGACTTACGATGGATTGGCCATTGCCTGGGCGGCCATTGAATATTTGCAAGCGCGAACCCGGGCAAAGACCCTCTTCGCGACCCACTACCACGAGCTGACCGAGCTGGCGGAAAAGCTCTCGGGCGTGAAGAACTATCACGTTTCCGTGAAGGAAACCGGCGGCGGGATTGTCTTCCTGCGCAAGGTTGAGCCGGGACCGGCTGACCGCAGCTACGGAATCGAGGTCGCCAAGTTGGCGGGATTGCCGCTGGAGGTGATCCATCGGGCGCGGGAAGTATTGGCGGAGCACGAGAGCGCAGAGCATCGGCTCACGGGCGAGCTGGCAGGGGATGAGGCCGCGCGATCCACGGTGCAGCTCACCATGTTCACGCCGCTCTCGGAAAAAATCCTGGAGCAGCTGCGGGCCGCCGACCTGGATCGGCTGACGCCCCTCGAAGCCATGAATCTGCTGGCGGAGCTGAAGAAGCAGGTGGCTGGTTGAAGATCTTTCCCTTCCAATCGGCGTTCTCGCCAGCTCGGCGCTGAGCAGGTTTTGATCTGATGGCGAAAACCACCGATCTCCGCGCTGCGGCGGGCCAAACCCTCATCATGGGCTTTTCGGGCGCGCAGATGTCGTCGAGCCTGCGCGGCCTGCTGCGCGAGATCCAGCCCGCTGGCGTGATCCTGTTTGCCCATAATATTCAGACTCCACAACAGACCTGGGAACTCTTGGACGATTGCGCGGCGCAGGTTTCGACACCGCTCCTCGCCTGCGTGGACATGGAGGGCGGCAAGGTGGACCGCTTGCGCAACGCGCTGGCGCCGTCACCTTCGGCCGCCGATGTGTTTGCTACCGGCGACAAGAAACTATTTCGCAAGCACGGGCAAATTATCGGGGAGGCGGTAAGCGCCTTTGGGTTTAATACGGATTTTGCCCCGGTGGTGGACCTGGCCTTTGAGGCTTCGCGGTCGGCATTGGCGTCGCGGGCGGTTTCGGCCGATCCGAAGCAGGTCATCACCTATGCACGTGAGTTTCTGGCCGGGCTGCGAAAGGCTCGCGTTCTGAGCTGCGGGAAGCATTTCCCCGGCCTGGGTGAAGGCACGCTGGACAGTCACTACGACCAGCCGGTAATCGAGAAAAGTTGGAAGAAATTGTGGGCGGAGGACTTGCTGCCTTACCGCAAACTCAGAAGCGACTTCCCTCTTGTGATTGTCGGACATGCTGCGTATCCGGCGATAACGCGAGACCACACGCCAGCATCGCTCTCCAAAAAACTCATTGGTGAGGTGTTGCGAAAAAAGATCGGGTATCGAGGGCTGGTGCTTTCCGACGATCTCGACATGGGCGGGGCGCTGGCGGGACGCTCGGTCGCGGAGGCAGCGGTGGCCAGTCTGCGCGCCGGGTGCGATATTTTTCTTCTCTGCCAGAAACAAGAAAACGTGCTGCCCGCCTGGGAGGCAGTGGTGCGGGAGACGGAGCGCGACCGCAAGTTCGCCAAGCAGGTACGCGCCGCCAGCCAGCGGGTGCTGAAGTTCAAGCGCAGGGCCCTGCCGCGCCGCCGGCAAGCGGCGCCTTGGCCGGCGGTGATTGAGCGGCTTGGCCGCGAGCTTTGGGAGCTGGGTGAGCAGGTGCGCATCGAAGGAATTAATCGCCCCGGCAATCGCGGTGAGGAGTCGGCGTGATCGTCGCCGGGGTGATGAGCGGCACATCCGCCGATGGCATCAACGTGGCGGTTTTGCGGGTCGGCGATTCTGGCGGCAGCCAGCAGAGTCTTCCGAAATTTGAGCTGCTGGCTCACGCCGAGTATCCCTTTCCGCGCCCGGTGAGGCAGAAAATTCTGGCCACCATGAACGCCGAGCAGGCGAGCGTCGCCGACCTGGCGCGGCTTAATTTTCTTCTGGGTGAGCTTTACGCGGAGGGGGTGCGCAATACACTGGAAAAACTCAACCGGGGCACCGTTAAAGTAATACTTGAACTTGTGGGCTGCCATGGGCAGACGCTCTATCACCAGGGCGAGCCGGCGGTCTTCCTCGGCCGGAAAGTGAGCACTACCTGGCAGACGGGCGAGGCGGCGATCATCGCTGCCCGCCTGGGTGTGCCGGTGGTGTCCGATTTTCGGCCGGCCGACATGGCCGCCGGGGGCAAGGGCGCGCCGCTGGTTCCCTTTCTCGATTATTTGCTGTACCGCGATGCGCGGGCAGGCCGTATCGTGCAAAACATCGGCGGCATCGCCAATCTGAGCGCGCTTCCGGCGGCCGCCACTCCTGAGCAGGTGATTGCCTTCGATACCGGGCCGGGGAACATGGTGATGGACGCGGTCGTCTCAAAACTTTTCGGCAAGAATTACGACCGCGATGGCCGCATCGCCGCTGGCGGAAGGGTTATGGAGAAGGTGGTCACTTCCCTGTTGCGGCAGCCGTTCTTCCTAAGGCAGCCGCCGAAGACCGCGGGACGCGAGGAATTCGGCCGCGAGTTCGTGCGCGATTTTCTGCGGCGCTGCGGAAAGGCCCCGAAGCAGGATGTTGTGGCCACGGCCACCGCGCTGACCTCGCGCTCGATTACGCAGGCGATCCGCGATTTTGTGCTGCGTGGAGCGCGCCCGGGGGGCTCAAACTCGGGAGCCTTCCGCGATTTCATCGTCTCTGGGGGCGGCGCCCGCAATCCCACGCTGATGGGCATGCTCGGCGACAAACTCAAGCCGCTGGGTTTGAAGGTGCGCCGGACTGATGAGTTTGGATTACCCGCCGAAGCCAAGGAGGCCGCGGCCTTTGCGCTGCTCGCCTACCAGACCTGGCGGCGGCTGCCCTCGAACATTCCCTCAGCCACAGGCGCGAAGCGTCCGGCAATCCTGGGCAAGGTTTCTTATGCCGGCTAACTTCAGCCGCACCGCGCACCCGATTGTCATCCCAGGCGAGGATCGACTGCTCCATCACACTGTCATCCCGAGCGAGGGCCGACTGAAAAGTCGAGGCCCGAGCCGAGGGAGCTTGGTTTTGCAATTCACCCCTCGCTTGCTTTTCCTTCTCTCCCTCCTCCTCGCCACACTCTCCTGCACACATGGCCCCGATCCCAACACGCTGGTGATGATCATCGAGAGCAGCCCCACGAACCTTGATCCGCGCGTTGGCCTGGACGCACAATCGGAGCGCATCGGCGGCCTGATCTTCGACGACCTGCTCACCCGGGACGAGCACATGAACGTGCAGCCCTGGCTGGCGGAGCGCTGGGAGATGCCGGATGCGCTCACCTACGTTTTTCATCTCCACCACGGCGTGCGCTTTCACGATGGCCGCCCGCTCACGTCGCGCGATGTGAAGTGGACCTTCGACTCGCTGCTCCAAGGCAAGATTCGCAGCACCAAGTCTGCCGCCTATCGTTTTGTTGACCGGGTGGAAGCGCCTGACGATTACACGGTTGTATTTCATTTAAAAGAGCCGTTCGCGACCCTGCCGTGGAACGTATCAGGGGGTGCGATCGGCATCGTGCCCTATGGCAGCGGACCGGAGATTGCGCTCCATCCCATCGGTTCGGGGCCGTATCGCTTTGTTTCGGCGCAACTGGACAAGGAAGTCATCATCGAACGCAACGACGATTACTGGGGCGCAAAGGCGAGGCTGAAGCGCGTGCGCTTCGCGGTGGTGCCGGACACCACCACGCGCGCTCTCGAACTGCGCAAGGGGAGCGCCGACCTTGCCATCAACGCGCTCACCTCTGACATGATCGTGGCCATACGCCGCGACCGGTCGCTCGAAATCCTGGACGGTCCGGGAACGATTTACGCCTACCTGGCGTTCAACGCCCGCGATCCCATTGTGAAGGACGCACGCGTGCGCCAGGCAATCGCTTACTCGATAGATCGCCGGCCGTTCATGCACTACCTGTGGCGAGATCTGGCGCGCCCTGCCAAAAGTCCGCTTCCGCCAGAGAGCTGGGCTTACGATCCCAGCCTCCCCGATTACGCATACGACCCCGAGCGAGCGCGGCGGTTGCTCGATGAGGCGGGATATCCGGCGACCAAAGGAGTGCGTTTTCACCTGACCATGAAGACCTCAACCGAGGAGAGCACGCGCCTGATTGCAGCCGTGCTGCAACAGCAATTGCGCGAGATCGGCATCGCGCTCGACATCCGGACCTTCGAGTTCGCAACCTTCTTCTCAGATGTGACCAAGGGCGCCTTCCAGATGTACTCGCTGCGCTGGATCGGCGGCAATCAGGACCCGGACATCTTCGAATACGTCTTCCATTCCGACAAATTTCCGCCGCATGGCGCCAATCGCAGCTACTACTCGAACCCGCAGGTGGATGCGCTGATTGACCGGGCGCGGCGCGAATCCGACCAGCAGCGGCGCAAGCACCTCTACCGCCGCATCCAGCAAATTCTGGCCAACGACTTGCCCTACATCAATCTCTGGTATTTGGACAACGTGCTGGTGCACACGCGACGGGTCAGGAATCTGGAGCTGAATCCGGCGGGCAATTACGACTTTCTGCGCAGTGCGGAATTGGCGAACTGAGTACCTCAGCCAGGCACGCGACGGTGCGTGTTACCATCGAAAGTTGGTTGAAGCTGGAGCTTCGCGCCGTGCGCATCCTCTTTATTGGCGATATTTTCGGCAAACCGGGACGTACCATCGTCCGCCAGAGGCTTGCCAGTCTGGCCAAGGAGAAGCGCGCCGATCTGATCATCGCCAACGGCGAGAACGCGGCCGCCGGCTTCGGCATTACTCCGCCGCTGGCGGAGGAGTTGTTCGACTGTGGGATCGAAGTAATCACCACCGGCAACCACGTCTGGGACAAGAAAGAAATCATCGCCTACTACGAGTCGGCGAACGGCAGCGGGCCGGCGCGGCGTCTGCTGCGCCCGGCGAATTATCCCGCGAGCCTGCCAGGGTGGGGAGTTTTTGAGGGTAAGACCCGCCAGGGCGAGGCCTACGCGGTGATGAATCTGCAGGGCCGGGTGTTCATGAGCGCCAATGACGATCCCTTTCGGAAAGCCGACGAATTGCTGTCGCAGATCAAGGCCAAGGTAATCTTTGTGGATTTCCACGCCGAAGCCACCTCGGAAAAAATCGCCCTGGGCTGGTACCTGGATGGAAAGGTTACGGCGTTGGTGGGAACGCA
Organism: Terriglobales bacterium; assembly: GCA_035651655.1. Classification (NCBI taxonomy): domain Bacteria; kingdom Pseudomonadati; phylum Acidobacteriota; class Terriglobia; order Terriglobales; species Terriglobales bacterium. The sequence goes on along the minus strand of DASRFG010000025.1, from coordinate 105,118 downwards.
TACCCACGTGCCTACCGCGGACGAGCGCATCCTGCCCAAAGGGACGGCGTATCTGACCGACGTGGGAATGACCGGGCCTTTCGACGGCGTCATTGGGGTGCAAAAGGAGCAGATCATCGCGCGTTTTCTGAACAACATGCCGGTGCGCTTTGAACCGGCGACCGGTGATGTGAAGCTCTGCGGAGTGGTGGTGGAGTGCGATGCCGCAACCGGCCGAGCCAGCGCGATTGAGCGGGTGATGATCCGCGAGTAAGCCGGCATTTCCGAAATTGATTTCATGTCTGCGCAGACCAAACCCCTCAGCAGCAACCATTCTTTCCGGTGGATGAGCGCCGACGCCTACCTGTTTGATATTGACGGCACACTGGTCAATTCGCGCGACGGTGTGCACTACAACGCCTTTCACGTTGCGTTGCAGAAGGTGTACGGGCTGACGACAAAAATTGATAGCGTGCCGGTACATGGTAATACCGACCTGGGAATTCTGCGGGCGGTGACTCTGAACGGCGGCATCTCAGAGGCTGATTTTCTAGCCAAGCTGCCGGCGGCGATTGACATTATGTGCGAGGAAGCCAGGCGCAATGCGGGCAAGATGGCGCCACAGGTCTGCCCCTCGGTGGTAGAAATGCTTTTGAGGTTGCAGACCGCAGGAAAATTGCTCGGAGTGGTCTCGGGAAATCTGGAACCCATTGGCTGGTTGAAATTGCAAGCAGCGGAACTACGGCAGTTCTTTGCTTTTGGTTCTTTCAGCGGGCCGAACGAATTGCGGGCCGATATCTTCCGGCAGGGGATTGGCGAGGCCCGGCGGCAATTGGGGGAGGGGGCGCAGGTCTGCATTGTGGGCGACACGCCTTCGGACATCCAAGCGGCCCGCCAACTGCAAGTGCCCGTGATCTCCGTGGCGACGGGCATGTTCAGCCAGGAAGAACTGTTGTCGCATGGCCCTGATACCTGCGTAACCTGCTGCACCGATCTGCTGCAACTGGCGTGAGCTTTGCCGTTCCCTGTTGTATGGAGCCGGAAACAATCCTCTGATTAAAGCGCTGCAATTCGGCCATGGACGGGTAAAATCGGGGTACGAATGAGAATTCTGGTGGCCATTTTAGCCATGGTGGGTGCTGCGGCTGGGGCCGGAGACCTCCCGCCCGCAACTTCCTGCCAACCGGGCGCGGCAAAGTGCTCGCACTCCAAGGATGACCTGAAGCAGGCACGCGAGGCCTTCGAGCGCGGAGTGAAGCTGCGGCGCTCGGGGAAGAATCGGGAGGCGTTCGAATCGTTTGAGCATGCGGCCCGGCTGGTCCCGGAAAACACCGACTATCTGAGCGCGCAGGAGATCACGCGTCAACAAGTTGTGTTTGAGCATTTGCAACGTGGCAACGCGAGTCTTCTGGCGAAAAAACAGGTGGAGGCGCAAGCGGAATTTCGTGCGGCCTCGCAACTCGACCCTAGCAACGAATTTGCCAGGCAACGTATGCGCGACGCGCTGGGCGAGTGGACGCCTGGTGCCAGGCCGGCGCAGACACGCGTCCTCGCCGAGGCGGGTGAGATTCAGGTCCGGCCCCAAGAGGTTGTGGCCGACTTCCACTTTACCGGCGATTCAAGAGAGCTGTTGCAGCAGGTCGTGAAAACCTACGGCCTTACCGCCATAATGGATGAGTCGGTGCAGCCGCGGCGGGTGAAATTCGACGTCACCAACGTGAATTTTTTTACCGCCATGCGGCAGGCCTGCCTGGTGACCAAAACTTTTTGGGCGCCACTCGACGAAAAGCAACTGATGATCGCGGCTGACACGCAACAGAACCATCGGCAATTTGACCGCATGGCGATGCGCACCATTTACATTCCAGCGGTCACCTCACCGCAGCAACTAAATGATGTGGTCAACATGCTGCGCACGCTTTTTGAGGTGCGCTTCGTGAGCCAACAGGTGGCCAGCTCCACCATTACGGTCCGCGCTCCGCAGCAGGTTCTGGAGGCGGCCACCCGGCTGCTCGAAAATCTCGACGAGTCTCGTCCGCAGGTGCTGCTGGATGTGCAATTGTTCGAAGTGAGCCACACCTTCACGCGGAATATGGGAATCAATGCACCGGCACAGTTCAGCATCTTCAATATTCCCGCGGGCGCACTGGCGTTGCTCGGGGGACAGAACATTCAGCAGCTCATCAATCAGCTGATCTCGAGCGGCGGAATCAACCAGGCCGATACCACCAAGCTTTCGGCGCTCTTGGCACAACTTCAGAACCAGCAGAGTAATTCGATTTTTTCTCAGCCCCTGGCCACCTTCGGAGGCGGCAAAACCTTGACGGGAATTTCCATTCCGCAAGTGACCGCCACCCTCTCCTTGAATGAGTCCTGGGCGACCACCCTCGACCACGTGACCCTGCATGCTGCTCAGGGCGATTCTGCGACCTTTCGCGCTGGAACACGGTTTCCGATTTTGAATGCCAGCTTTGCCCCCGTGTTCAATACGCCTGCGATTGCGAACGTAATTCAGAATGGCAGCTTCACCGCGCCCTTCCCGTCCTTTAATTACGAGGACTTGGGGCTAACGTTGAAGGCCAAGCCGGCGATTCACGGCAGTTCCAGTGTGACCCTGAACCTGGAACTTCAGCTGCGGGCACTCGGCGGACAGAGCATTAATGGCGTGCCCATCATCAATACCCGCGAATATAAGGGCATGATCATGGTGAAAAACGGAGAGCCGGCCGTGGTGGCAGGCACAATTTCCAACCAGGAGATCAAGAGCCTGCAAGGCCTACCGTTAGTTGCGCAGGTGCCGGGAATAAACAAGATCACAGGATCGAACCAGAACCAGCAGGACGACAACGAACTGCTGGTGGTGATTACCCCCCACGTGTTGAGCACGCCCACCTCGGAGAGCACCGAGGTGTGGTTGCCGTAGTAAGCCTGATCGGCGGTCGACCTACTTCGCCGGTTTCGCCTGGTAGTCCACCATGCTTTTCAGCAGTTCGTAAGGCACGCCACCGATTCCCATCTTTCGACCGTTGATGAAGAGGGTTGGAGTGCTGTTCACGTCCACTACTTTGCCCAATTGGAGAGACTGCTCCACCCGAGCACGAGCATTGGCGGAGGCGGCGCAGGTGGAGGCGGTTTGGCCATTGGCGCCGGCGGCGGTGGCTGCTGCGGTGAGCTTCTCTTCGGCGTTGGACTCGGTGATGTTCTGCTGATCGTCGTACACCGCCTTTATGAATTTCCAAAAGGCGTCGTTGTTCTGCTGGGCAACGCAGTCGGCGAAGGCCGCGGCTTTGTAGGCCCAGTTGTGCATGGGAAGAGGAAAATTCTGGAAGACAAAACGGACGTTGGGTTCTTCGCTCAGCAACCGGTCAATGGTGGGCTGCGCGTCTTTGCAGTGCGGGCACTGTAGATCGCTGAATTCCACCAGCAGGACGGGAGCGTTCGCCGGACCACGCGCCGGACCGCGGGCAGCTTTTTCCAACTCGGCTCGCGCGGGCGCGAACGGATCGGCGCCGAAAGGGATCATCTCGCCGGTGACGGCATAGTGCTGGCCGGGAGTGACGAAGAAGGTGGCCATCTGCTGCCCTTGCGCGTTGCTCATCAATACCGACACCTCGGCGATGGTAGGGTCGTGCGACGGCCGGATGGAGTCGATCTTCCAGGTGACCGACGGATCATGCCCGAACATGCTTTTCATGAAGGCGTTGACCGTATCTTCCGAAGGCAATGTGCCGGGCGCATCCGCCTTCACCGGAGCGTTAGCCGCAGCGGGATGAGGTTTGGACGGCGCAGGCTTGTGCTGGGCGGCGGCCAGGCTGACGATCAAGATTGTAAGAACCAGATAAGAGCAGTAGCGGTGCATTGATTCCTTTCGTTAATACTCATATTTTGCGGCAATCGGGAAACGACGGCCGATACCGAAGGCCTTCTCGGAAATCTTGATTCCCGGCGCCGCCTGCTGGCGCTTGTACTCGGAGCGATCAATCATGCAGATCACCCGCCGGACCAGCGCCAAATCGAATTTGCGCTCGCGGGCGATCTGTTCCGCTGTCTTCAGGTCTTCAACATAGTCTTCGAGAATGCGATCGAGAACATCGTAGGGCGGTAAAGTGTCGGTATCTTTTTGGTGGGGGCGCAATTCGGCGGAGGGCGGTTTCTCGAAGATGGACTCGGGAATGACAGTACGGCGTGAATTTACGTACTTCGCCAAACGGTATACCAGTATCTTAGGAACATCGGAGATGACTGCCAAGCCACCGGCCATGTCGCCGTAGAGAGTGCAGTAGCCGACTGCGAGCTCCGACTTGTTCCCGGTGCTGAGCACGATGCCGCCAAACTTGTTGGAGAGTGCCATCAGCAGGTTACCGCGGATGCGTGACTGGATGTTCTCTTCCGTCACATCCGGAGGCAGCCCGGCAAAGATCGGATCGAGCGCCTGACGATAGCTGGCGAATAGTCCGCTAATCGGGATGGTCTCAAAACGAATGCCGAGATTATCGGCGAGAGCTTGAGAATCCGCGATGCTGCTCTGGGAAGAATAGGGACTGGGCATGGTCACACCCAGAACGTTCTCCGGACCCAGAGCGTTGACCGCGATCGTGGCAGTGAGTGAGGAATCGATGCCGCCGCTGAGGCCGATGGTGACCCGGTCGAAACCGCACTTGCGGCAGTAATCGCGGGTGCCGAGCACCAGCGCGGCATACACGCTGGCCTCGCCCTCTTCTATTTGCTGGTGCATTTCGCCGGTGAGCGCGTCGGGATCGAAGTAGATCAGGTCTTCCTCAAAGGATTTTCCCTGGGCGACGACGCGGCCGTCGGGAGCGATCACCACACTGGCACCATCGAAGACCAGGCTGTCGTTTCCGCCGACCAGATTGACCATAACGACAGGTACGCGGTTGTTGGTGGCGATGGAGGCGAGCATCTTGCGCCGCAATTCACGTTTGCCCATCCAAAAGGGCGAGGCGGAGATGTTAAGCACGAAATTGCCACCGCCGGTGATCAGCGCCTCGATGGGATCGAAACCATAGAGGCGGCGGTCCCAGAAGTGTTTGTCATTCCATGCGTCTTCGCATATGGTGAGCGCCATTTGTTTGCCGCAAAATTGGAATATTTCTTGTTTCTGCGCGGGAGCGAAGTTGCGCATTTCGTCGAAAACGTCGTAGGTGGGCAGGAGCATTTTCGACTGCACGAGGGCGACCTCACCGTCGCGCAGCAACGCTCCGGAGTTCATCACTCGCTTGCCGGTTTCGGCTTGCGCCGGAGTGGCCACCCCGCAGATGACCGCGATACCGCGTGTCTCTTTGGCAATGCGCTCGAGCGCCTCCTGATTGTGGGCGATGAAATTGGGGCGCTCCACCAGATCGCGCGGCGGGTAGCCGCAAATGGCCAGCTCAGGAAAAAGAATGAGGCCGGCGCCGGCGGCTTGCGCACGCCGAGAAAAATCAATGATCTTCGCGGCATTGCCGCTGAAATCACCGATGGTGGTGTTGATTTGCCCCAGGGCAATCTTCACACTTTAAGTGTAAAGCAGCGGGTGGGCGCGGGACTAGCGTAGCATCACCGCTGCGCTCGGAATGACAACACGAATTTTCTGCTACACCGCCACTGCGCCCTCAGCCCTGGAAGCGACCAGCGCATTGACCTCTCCGAGGCTGGCCATGGCGCGAGCGCCAACTTTGGTGCAGCACAGGGCGGCGCAGGCATTGGCGAACTGACCGACGCGTTCGTGGTCCCAGCCCTGAAGCAGACCATAAGATAGTCCGCCCATAAAGGCGTCACCGGCGCCGGTTGTGTCCACCACCTTGACCTTGAAAGACGGGATGTGGCTGCTGCGATCGCCGGCGGCAACCATGCACCCTTCCGCGCCCATGGTGATGGCCACCAACTTCGGCCCCAAAGCGAGCATCTTTTTTGCGATGCGGTCGTAGTCGGTTTCACCGGTCAGCTCTCGGGCGGCAGCCTTGCAAGGCTTCAGCACGTCAATGGTGCGCAGAATGCCCGTCAGCTCCGCTTCGCTGCCGAGGCCAGACGTGACTACATACGAGGGGGCGACATCGAGATCGAAGATCGTCTTCACTCCGGCGCTGCGGGCCACGCGAATGGCTTCGAGCACGGGCGCCAGCGGCAACTGAGAAGCTTCGGTATGGAAGTGTCGCGAATCGCGGATGTCCTTGGCGAAGCGCGATTGGATATCTTTCGGTGTAATCCTGGCGGTGATATTGGGAAACATATAGATGCAGCGCTCGCCTTCGGAATCTACCGGAATCCAGGTGAGCGAGGAGAGCTCTCCTTTCCGCACTTCGACGCCGGACAAGTCCATACCGTCGTCCTCAAAAGCCTTAGTGATAATGCGGCCGTTTTCGTCGTCGCCGATGAAGCCGATCCAGCCGGTCTTTGCGCCCAAGCGGGCGACCTGCGTGAGGTTGTTGGCGGTGACCCCGCCTGCGTGCACTTCAAGACGGGTAGCGTTGACCTTCTCGTCCGCGCCGATCAGCTTGGGCACGATGGCGAAGAAGTCAACCGTGCAACTGCCAAGCCCGATCACATCCATCTTCGTCGCCATAAATACTCCTTAAAGTAACGCTTTAATAATGAACTGATCTTCTAGCGCCCTGCCCTCGCCGGCGGCGTCGGACGCTTCATCAAATCTATGAACATGGAATAAAACTTATCTTTGTTCAGGTCTTCCTGCACGATGGCTAGTTGCTCGCCCAAACCGGGGTTCTGGCCCTCAGCCCAGCTCAGAGTGTTTCCGTAACTGGCACCGTGGTCAATATCAATGTCCAGGTAGACCTTGCGCTGCTTGGTAATGATCGAAGGATCGAGCCAGGCGGCAGCGGCAAGCTCGTCCCACATGTATTCCTCGTCCGCCCACTTGGCCAGATACTGCGCAGCCGGAGTATTGGCGGCGGCGATCTGCGCGATCATAGGTTTCTTCAGCCGAGTTTTGATAGAAATATCGACCGTCGTGACCGTAATCTTCGGCCAGGGCGCGCGCAGCACCATGTGCGTGGCCTCAGGGTCCCACCAGAAATTAAATTCGCGGCGCGGGTTGCTGGCAAATTCGGCATCTTCGGGCGCGGGATTCAAGCTGCCGCCCATCACTACTAATTCTTTAGCCAGACTGGGAAACTCGTGGTCGAGTGCGATGGCCAGCGCCAGGTTAGTTAAAGGCCCGCCGGCGTAGATGGTGACCTCGTGCGGATATTGGCGAACCATGCGGACCAGGAAGTGAGCGGCATCCTCGTTGGCCGGCTTGGTAGTGGGATTGCCTTCGGGGAGCGTCGGCACCACGAATGGCCCGTGGTAGTCCTGGTTCCAGGCGCCGGTGTAATTCCCCAGCTTGCGTTCGTTCCATGCGCCTTTGTAGGGAACCTTGCCGTACAATTTTTCCCAGCGGGTGATCTCTTCCTTATTGTTGATCAGAGGAAAAATTGCGCCGGGGACAACCGGAATGTCGGTGCGACCGATGATCTCCAACATGCGCAGCGTGTGCGCAACCTCTTCGTCGCGCCACTGGTCGCCACTTACGACGGTGATGCCCAGGGTCTCGACCTCGGGAGATTGGACAAATACGAGGATGGCTTGATGGTCGGTGGTGGCTGGCCCACGACAGTCCTGATCAATGATGACTTTGCGGCGGTTTCCGGCTTGCGGGTAGGCGGTCTGAATAGAAAGTAACAGGGCTGCAGAGATGACGGCGAACCGCAGACATCGGGTAGATACGGGCATTCGTTTTTCCTCAAGTGGCCGCTATCAATACATGATGGTGCGAGTGAGATGGTGCGGCCAGAATGTCGTGTGGTAATGCGTCCATAAGCGAGCGTCAATCTGCGGAATAATCACTTGCATGTCTGATGGACGCCGCTTGTTGACCTCTTCCCGCAGCAGCGCCGTGGCATAGAGCGTGTGCGCGCGAATTTCGATTTCCTGGGTGCTGTCGCGCGGCACCATGCGGTGCTGGTTGATGGTTTCTTCCAGCCCCGGCGAATATTGCAGGATGTCCATCACGCGTAACGCCGCCGGAACAATGTAGTCGGCAAAGGCGGTCATCTTTTCGGGATCTTGCAGCTGGAAGCCGCCTTTGGCATGTAACGCACTGTAAAGCATCCAGACACCGAGCTGCGGAAGCTTGTAGATCTTTATCTGTTTGCCGTCGTAGGTGCTCACATCATTGAAGCGAGGAAACTCGGCGACGAGTTTGTCCACCAGTCCCCTTCCGTTGTCATAAACCCGCGGCGATGCCGATTTGACGAAATTGTAAAAGTGCCCGTCATAGCGCGACGCCAGGACGCCGCCCACTTCGTGAAAGATGGCGACGCGCTCGTCCAGCATGGGCATCTCGATGTTGCCCCGGAAAATGCGCTCGAGCTCGGCACGGGTCACCCGGCTGAGGAACTTGCCATCCAGAATTGGGATGTTCTCGTCGAGGGCACGCTTGAGGCAGCCAAACATCGCGTCCGAATCCGACCAATGCTTGCCGGCGAAGTCCACCTGGAACTTGATATTGGTGCTGAAGTCGGTGAAGGCGAAGTCAATGGCGTCAGCCACCAGGATGAAATCAATCGCCTGCCGGGGATTGTCGCCGATCCCGAAGGGTAGGCCGAACTCGGGCAGAGGCAGCTCTTCATAGGCCATCCAACCGGCGTGCTCCCCAATTTTGGCGACATTGGTGTGGACGTCGCGGGAGTTCTCAATGACTGGACGGAGGCTGTCCAGGACGGGGCTGCCGATGGGTTGGGGCCAGCGCAGCTGGGAGGCGGCGTTGCGATTGTCAGTCCCAGGGACTGAGCGGGGTTGTTTTATAGGGGCCAAGCTGCGCGCAAGCGGCAGAGCGACCACACTCCCTCCCATCTTTTTCAAAAAGTCACGGCGATCTGGACGACCGCTCGCATCTTCCGTGGGTCCGGTCCGCTGCATGTTGGGAAGGCGGTGGAATTAAACGATTAAACCCCAGGCGGTGTCAAGCCACGAGAGATCGAGGCTCACCGAATGGACACCAGATAGGAGGCATGTAACGGTTCGTTCATCTGTCGGGTCAATCCTCCACAGTGTGTTCCAATAATTAAAAATGGAAGTTTGCTTCCTACGATAGTGGAAATTGTGCTCAGCAGTGTGTGGCGGAGATAACTATGCCCGACTTGAGTTCATCGGTTCATTCCTGTTGATCCTTCAAGGGATAAGAGCGTTTTGCGCATTCCAACTTAAGAATGGAGCAACTCTGGAACTAAAGATGCTGGCAGCTTCGGAGGACGTGTATTTTCTCTGTTCGCAAAATCGGAAAATGCGAATTAGGGGGTTGCATTCGGTGCCATCTCTGCTAACATACCCCTCCACTTTAGGCACCGCAGTTCGGCGCTTTAGGTTTTAAGACTATTTGTGGGTTATATGTACCGTATTTCCCGAAGTCACGCCACCGCCATCTCACCCCACCGGGAGTTTTCGATGCAATTCCTCCGAGCTCTCTGCTTCGTGCTTACCGTATGCCTGGCGGTTTCGGGCTGGGCGCAACACGGCGCCGTCACTGCGCCGCAAAATCTGTCTGCCCTGGTTAGCAACGCCGGGACAATCGTTCATGGGCACGTTCTTTTTGCGCGGGTTGAGCCGCATCCCCAGTTCCAGAACCTACCTACGGTGGTAGTCACCATGAAGGTGGACGAAGTGATGAAGGGACAAGCCGACAAGACCTTCACTTTTCGGCAGTTTCTCTGGGACATTCGCGACCGTTTGAATGCCGGGGGCTATCGCAAAGGGGAGGAATTAGTGCTCATGCTGACTACTCCCAGCGAATACGGCTTGTCGGCGCCGGTGGGCATGGAGCAAGGCCGCTTCCGGATATCCCAATTATCAGGTCGCCTGGTAGCTGAGAACGGTCGCGGCAACATCGGCTTGCTTGCCGGGGTGCAGCGGGACGCAGCAATGCGGGGAGTGTCACTTTCCGAGCGGTCGGTGCGGGCGCTGACGGCGCAGGCCGGGCCATTGCCGCTGAACGACATGAAGCAACTGGTAGCCGACTTAGCCAGGAGCAACCGATGAACATTCGTGGCAGGCACCTCCTCCTATTTGCGTTTGTATTGGCTGCCTGTTGCGCGGCCTTTGCCGGCGGACCTCTGATGCTGAGCAGTTCCGGCGCGCCTCTGGTCTGGAGAACATTCCCCGTCAGTTATCGGGTGGACAGCGGGCCGATGTCTATCGACAAGTCGGGTAAGGTGAAAATTACACACGCGCAGGGCGTAGCCCGCGTTAACAGCATGTTCGCCAACTGGTCCAATGTTCCGACAGCCGCCATCAGCTATGCGAATGCGGGTCCGCTTCTTGGGGTGGCGGGGGGAGACGCCAAGACGGTGGGCGACCTGAACACATTATTCAGCTCCTGCTCCCACAGACAACAGAACCCGGTAGTTTTTGACGCCAATGGAAGCATACTCACCGGACTTTTTGGCGCGCGGAGCGGGGTAATTGGGTTTAGTTCTCTCTGCGCGGTGGATCCCAGCGCTGGAACGATTCTTTCAGCCATGTTGCTGATGGGTGGCGAGTGGCAGGACTTGGATCCCAGCAACGGCGAGTTATCGAACAGCCAGTTCGATGAGGCGATCACGCATGAAATTGGTCATCTTTCGGGGCTGGGACACTCGCAAATCAACTTTGATGTGTTGTTCCAGCCTCAGGATCATTGCTCCCCCACCGACGTGGCCGGCTTGCCCTTGATGTTCCCCTTCGCCCATTGCCAGACTCGGCCTAGTCCACTGTCTCCCGATGACATGGCGTGGATATCCTTTCTCTACCCCGTGGCCACGACGGGTGGGGGAAAAACTGCCTTCAGCTCGGTGTATGGGATCGTCACCGGAACCATCTTTTTTTCCGATGGTAAGACGCCGGTGCAAGGTGCGAATGTAATTGCACGCCAGGTCGGCAATCCTAGAGCGGTGGCGGTTTCGTCGGTCTCGGGGTACCAATTCACGGGCAACCTGGGCCAGTCAATCACCAGCAACTATCTGCAATGCGCACCGGCGAGCCAATGTCCACCTCGTGGTTTTCTTGATGACAACACGGGTGGCGACGTCTTCGGTGGACGCGCCCCCGGAATGTTGGGTTCTTACCAGATGCCTGTGCCTGGGGGCAACCAGTACACGATAGAGGCGGAATCTGTGTTCGGTGCATTTACGGCTGGTTCGAGCGTGGGGCCGCTGGATCCGCCAATCCCGATACCCGGCTCCGCAGCCACCAGTTCCCCGTTTTCCGTAACCGCGGGAACAACCGGGCCGGCAGTGGATCTCACGCTCAGCAATACCCCGCAGATTCTGGATGGCTTTGAAGGCTCGTTGCTCTTGATTCCCGATGATTTGCGGGCGATCCATGGCAGCGTGAACCAGGAGCGCGGCCTATGAAGAGCGCATCTCTTTTCATCATGGTGTGCGTAGTAGCAGGTATGGTCGCGTGTGGCGGGGGAGGCTCGGCTCCGCCACCACCACCACCCCCAGCGCACCTTACTGTGACATCGAACGTGGCAGCTGGACAGGTGGGAGTGATCTACCAGCAGCAACTGCATGCCAGTGGCGGTGCGCCTCCTTATAAATTCAGCTCGGGTACGCTACTGCCACTGGGGCTCACGATGGATAAGAACGGTGCGATCAGCGGAATTCCGGCGGCCGCTGGGGCAGCGCATTTTACGGTGAACGTCACCGATTCTGGGACAGGAACCGGGACGGGCACAGTTCATCTGAATGTCACGGCGGCGCCATTCGCCATCACGACCACGAGCTTGCCCGATGCCGTGGTGAACCACTTCTATGAAGTTCAGTTGGCGACCCTCGGGACTGCCGGCCCTGGATTCTGGACACTCAGTGGTTCTTTGCCCACTGGCATGGGGTTCAGTGCGCTGGGAATTGTGACCGGCACACCAACCGTGACAGGGTCTTTCTCCTTTACCGTTAGCGTGCCTGATAGCATTGGCACTATCGCCACCCAGGCGCTCACCTTAAACGTGGTTTCCTCGGCGGCGCGCAATGACGATATCGCCCACGCAACGCCGATTACGCGGGGGAAATTTACTGCCTCCCTCAGCCCCGGATTTGACGCCAGCACCGGCTTGCTTGCGCCTGCCGATTCTGATTTTTATGCTGTGAACACTGTGGGCGGGGCAACCTACACCATTGAATCATTTGCCGACAGACTGATACCTACACCCTCGCAGATGGATACCGTCATAGAACTAGTGGACTCGAATGGGCAACGCCTGCAGACCTGTGACGATCCGGCGCTGGATGCGGCCACCGCGCCTCTTGTTCCACCCAAGCTGGTTGGGGGATTCTTCGACCAATGCATCAACGATGACGTGCAGATTGGCGGGTCAACCCGCGACTCGCGAATACTTCTGCGGGTCCCGGGCGCGTTGGGGGCCCCGACCACGTTCTTTGTTCACGTATTCGAATTCCGTGGTATGGCCCGGCCGGATTTTATCTACCAACTGTCGGTGGATGGGTCGAATTAGTTTTCAGATCTTCATTACAAAGGACACAAGGCTTTAACCACAGAGAGCACAGAGTCCACAGAGGGGCCAGGCTTTCTAAAGCGACACCAACAGCTCTAAAACGCTGGAGCTTCAATCAGTATTCCTCCTCTGTGCCCTCTGTGGTTTATTGAGAGCCACCCCAAGCAAAAGTAATACCGCCCACCCGGCCAATAACGGTACCAGACTCGTTAGGCCGCGCAGTCCAACTAGCGTTCCTAAATTGAATCCATTCTCGTTGAGCGGGATGCGGCCACTGCGGAAGGCTGGCCAGAGATAGTCGCGAACCGGATATTTGATGGCGTCCGGTGGACTGATGGTGGTGCTGACAGCAATCAGAGATTGTGCAGCGCCGATCAGGGCGAATCCGAGCAGCACGCCACGCAGCCACGGGCGCGCCGTCATCCAGAAGGGCGCCAGGCCGAGGCAGATGAATGGCAGTCCCGGCGAGAGGTAGCGGGGACCATAGATCCATCCGGCGTACCAATCCAGAAACGAAGCGTTGAAAAGGAGAAAGTAGAGAGCAATCGCCGCGGCGGCGAGAGTGCTGCTGCGCGCTTCCCGCTGCTTCCAAAGGGTGACGAAGCCAAAAGGAGCCAGGATAAGCACCGGCGCCAGGGGCAGCAGCCCGCGGCGGGTGCCGATCAACAGGTGAAGTAATACATTAAGTTTGGGGTAAGTCACTCCGAAAAAACCGGTGTGCACGGTCTGGGAAAAAGTAGCATGGTGGCTGTAGCCCAGGTTGAAGAGCGATCCAAAAGCCGCCACCTGATAAGCCCAAAGCACGGCAAAACACAGGGAGGCCGCGCCGGTTACCGCCAGGACCACACGGCGGAGACGATCTGCTCCGCCGGCCCGCGCGTGCACGGCGGCAAGAACCGCCAGGATCACCGCTGGTATTGCCGCGGGAAACTCGCTGATCGTAGCCCATCCGGCGAAAAATCCGACTGCCGATCCGAGCCAAATGTCGTGACGCGGGCTGCGGAACCTTCGGAGTGCAACTGCGGCAGCGAACGCGAACACCAGACAAGAAGCCGTGAAAGCGTGGCTCAAGAACCCCGTTCCGTAAGCCCACATGGGAGTGGCAAGCGCATAGCAGAGAGCCGCAAAGAAAGCGCCGTTGGCCGAACACCCAAGCCAAAGGCAGATGAAATACAAGCAGCCCGCTGCGAGGGCACCAGGAACGACGACGGTGGTGAGCGTGGCAAGGTAGTTCAAAAACCAGAGCGAGCGGCGCGATGTGGGGTTTGCGCCGGCGGCAATGAGGACGGCACGCGCAGCCGCCACAACCGGCACGGCAGCGAGCGCCTGACCGGGAGCTTTGTCGGAATAATAGTGGCCATTCCAGAGCGCTTTGTCGCCGGTGTTTTGCTGGTAACTATCAATGCAGAGCGTGTGCTGCTCGACGATGGCCCGCACCAGATCAAAACGCGAATTGGAATTCGCGCTGGTGCCAGCATAGAAGTAAGCATAGGAAACAAAAACAACCACTACGATGAACCCTGCGCGAGCGTTGTGACGGGGGTTAACGGTCCCGCAAAGTGTGGCTGGAGCGGGGGTCGGCGCGGAAGTCGTGAGTTGTTCCACTAATCTCGACAGCGCGTCAGCAAGCTAGGCAGCCACCTGCGTCTTCTTGGCGGCTTCCTGTATCCAGATGGTCTTGATGAGCGTGAACTCGCGGATGCCATGCACTCCTAGCTCGCGGCCGTATCCGGACTCTTTGATGCCCCCAAATGGGAGACGCGGATCGGAGGCCACCATTTTGTTGATGAAGACCATGCCGGCCTCGAGTTCGTTGATGAAGCGTTCACGCTCGCCTGCGTCATTGGTCCACGCGCTGGCGCCCAGGCCGAAGCGGCTGTCATTGGCAATACGAATCGCGTCATCCACATCTTTGGCGTGAAAGATGGACGCCACCGGGCCGAACAGCTCTTCGTTATAGGCCGGCGAGTTCTTGGGAATATTGGTGAGCACCGTGGGCTCGTAGAAGTTTCCTTTTCCGGGGCGGCGCTTCCCTCCAGTGAGAAGCCGGGCTCCGGCTTCAATTGACTTCTTCACGTCCCGTTCAAGGTCGGTGACCCCGTCCGGGGTAGCAAGAGGTCCCAGCTCAGTTTGCTCGTGGAGCGGGTCGCCGATATTCAGCGCTTCCATCTTCTTCACGAACTCGCGCTCGAACTGCTCCGCAATAGGCTGGGCAACGATGAAGCGCTTGGCTGCGATGCAGGACTGGCCGTTGTTGATGATTCGGGCCTTGACAGCCGTCGAAACCGCGTCGTCCAGGTCGGCACTGGGCATAACAATAAAAGGATCGCTGCCTCCGAGTTCCAGCACCACTTTCTTGATTCTCTTGCCGGCACCGGTCGCCACCTGGACACCTGCTTCCACGCTGCCGGTGAGGGTGGCCGCGACGATCCGCGGGTCGGCGAGGACTCTATCCACTTGCTTGGCGGGAATGAGGAGAGTTTGGAAGGCGCCTTCCGGAAAACCCGCCCTATGGAAAATGTCGGCGATGGCGAGCGCGCACTGCGGGACGTTCGAGGCGTGCTTCAGCAGGCCGACGTTGCCGACCATCAAGCTGGGAGCGGCAAAGCGAAATACCTGCCAGAAAGGAAAATTCCACGGCATGACCGCCAACACCGGCCCCAGCGGCTGGTAACGCACGTAGCTGCGGCTGGCGGTGGTCTCCACGATCTCATCGGCGAGGAAGCGTTCCGCATTCTCTGCGTAGTAGCGGCAGACCCAGGCGCACTTGGCGGCTTCATCAATGGCGGAGCGCAGCGTCTTTCCCATCTCCCAGGTCATCAGCCGGCCCAACGCTTCTTTTTCGGCCTCGATGATTTCGGCTGCTTTGATCATCCAGCGAGAGCGCTGCGCGAAAGGAACCTTACGATAATTGCGAAAGGTTTCAGCCGCGAGAGCGATCTTGGCGTCGAGTTGCGAATCGGAGAGCGGCTCGAAGGTCTTCAGAACTTCACCGGTTGCGGGATTGATGCTGGCAATCGCCATTTCTGCTCTACCTCCGGGTATGTGTGCGACGGCAGGCCGGATTGCAGCATGGTCGGCCCTATGACACGAAGCTTAAGGATACAGGAATCGCCGCAACCGGTCAGCTAGGTTCGGCGTCAAGGCAAGTCGTTGAAATCCGAGGCCGGGCGCGGCGGCTGGCCGGCACGCAGGACAAGAACATCTTTGCCGTCGCCGACCAGGGCGGCGCGTGCGTACCCGACAAACAAGCCGTGTTCCGCAATTCCAGGAATGTCTTTTAGCCGGGCAGCCAGGCTGACTGGATCTCTGATCACGCGGAAATGGCAATCGAGTACGCAGTTCTGCTGATCGGTTAGGAATGGTTGGTTCGCCGTCATTCTCTGGATCGGCTCAGCGCCCAGTTCTGCAATCTGATCCATCACCCAGGGCAATGCAAAGGGCACGACCTCGACGGGCAGCGGAAACGCGCCCAGCCGCTCCACGCGTTTGGAAGAGTCGGCGATGACCAGGAAATAACGGCATGCGCGAGCGACCACTTTCTCCCGCAGCAGGGCTCCCCCTCCGCCCTTTATTAAACTCAGATCGGGAGCGATTTCGTCCGCACCGTCCACCCCAAGGTCGAGCTGCAGCCCGCGCCTGGGCTTAATCAATGGAATGCCCTCTTTCCTGGCCCGGGTCTCACTTTCGTTTGAGGAGGCGATGGCTTCGATGCGTAGTCCCTCGCTGCGCACGCGCTCGCCGAGAAAAGTGATGAAGTAATTGGCGGTGGAGCCGGTGCCGAGTCCGAGCCGCATGCCGCTCTTGACCCATCCGACAGCGGCGCGAGCGACAGTCTGTTTTTCCTGGTCCAGTTGTTCTTTGGTTTTTTGGAGAGTGGGGAGGGTCATTGGTCAGGAAGAGTTTACAACGGTTTATCGCAGCGCTAAAGCGCCGCCCCACCCAAGGGCAGCAGCGTCGCCCAGAGATGACTGAAATCGCCGAGCAAGGGGGGCCTCACTCGGCGATCAACAGGTTTTCGGCGAAGGGCCACTCGTGGTCGATCCACTGGGCGTCACAGCGGAAGCCGGCAGCAGCGGCGATCTCTGGCACCTCTTCGCGAAAATACTTGTGACTACTTTCCGTCCAAATGGTTTCGCCCTTAAGAAAGGTGACTGAGAGCTCGGATTTCGGAATATTGACGGTTTGCTTCCGCAGAGAGCGGAGATGCATTTCCACGCTGCGGGCCTGACTATTGAACTTGGCAACGTGCTCGAATTGCTCTAAATCAAAGTCCGCGTCGAGCTCGCGATTGATGCGGGCGAGCAGATTCAAATTGAAGGCGGCGGTCACACCGGTGGCGTCATCGTAGGCATCGAGCAATTGGGGTCTGGGTTTCATTAGATCAGTGCCCAGCAGGAGCGCGTCGCCGGGTTGCAGAATTTTCCGCACTTCAGCCAGGAAGCGGGCGCCTGCGGGCCGGTCAAAATTGCCAATGGTGCTTCCCAGGAACAGCACCAGCAGGTGCTCGCCATTTTTGCGGCGCTCCGCCACTTCACGTAAACCATCCAGATATTCGCGCTCAAAACCAACAATGCTGATGGAATCGATGTCGCCCAGCTCACGCTTGCACATGGCAAGGGCGGCGGGCGAAATCTCAATCGGACAATAAGATGTGTGCTGATTCCGGGAGAGGGCCTTCAGGATCCAGCGCGTCTTTTTGCCGCTTCCGCTACCGAGTTCGGCCACGGTGACGCGCGCGGGAAGACGGGAGACGATGTCGTAGGCGTTGCGCCGCAGTAGCCGCTGATCGGCGCGTGTAAGGCCATACTCGGGAAGCAGGCTAATCACCTCGAACAGCGCTGAACCGACATCGTCATAGAGATACTTGGAAAGAAGTTCTTTCTGTCCGGGCTTGGACAATCCTTCGCGCACGTCGGCCGCGAATTCATAAACCGGTTCGGGGGTAATCGCATGTACCAGCATGGTGTCCCGTGGGCCTCAATTAATGACGCAGCGAAATCCTGAATAGACGTACTGGTAATGCGACTGGAACCAGTTGCGGAAAGAACGTCGCAACATGCAGGCGGCGGTGCGCGCCGACCCGCCTTTCATAACGTAGTGCTTGCCATCGAAAAAATCGGCTGAGTATCCCAGATAGAACGGAAATGGCTGGAAGCCGGCAAAGGGCGCGAAGATGGTAGAAGTCCACTCCCATCCATTGCCGAGTAAACCGGCGACGCCGAATGCGCTCTCGCCTTCGGGGAAAGCGGCGACTGGAGCCGGGTCCCAGCTATGAAAGTCGAGGTTCCCTAATTTCGCGGATGGCGGTTCAGAACCCCAGGGGTAGGCACGTTCAGCGCCCTCCGATGTTCCATAGGCGGCGCGGTGCCACTGCGCTTCGGTCGGCAACGACTTCCCTGTCCAACGCGCGTACGCGCTGGCCTCGGCGTGGCTTACATAAACTGGCCACTCGAGCGGCAGCGGTACTTCTTCAAACATGGTGCGGTAATGCCAATGACCGTCCTGCAGATTCCAGAAGATGGGGTGAGAAATGCTGTGCCGGTTTTTCCAGTTCCAATCGGCATCCTGCCACAACTCGCGATTTTCGTAACCGCCCTGCTTGATGAACTCGAGGTACTGCGCGTTGGTGACTTTGTATTTATCAATAGCAAACGCGGGAACAGAAACGGCGTGCGCTTCAAATTCGTTGTCCCAACCAAAAGTCTGATCTTTACGCGGGAGTCCGAGGGTCGCAATGCCGGCAGGAATCTTGATCATTTCTGGGATGCCGAATGGGATCGGCATTTTCGGCATTCGCGGCTTCTCGACTTTTTGGTTAAGGGGCAACTGGTGCAGCATGTATGTCAGGGTTTCGGCGTGCATCAGCCGATGCTCGATGGCGACATTGAGCAACACCGAAGCTGAAAACTCGTGTGATGCAAGTGAATCCGCAGAAGAGTTCGCAGAAGCGCTCGCAGAAAAAAGATCCGCGTTTTCGAGTGCCCTGTCCAGAATCTGCCGAACATGAGCGACATAATTCCGTACCTCGGCCAGCGAAGGCCAGTCTGCGGGCTGGTCGGTGGGCAGGCCACCGCCGACCGGATCAATGCCGAAAGCGAACAGCCGGTCAAATTGAGGATTAATTGGGTTGGCGCTCAGCAGCCGATCGCGGAGAAGGTTCCAGTCAAAGGCTTCGAGATGACCGAGATAAAAGATGATGCGATGTCTTTCCGGAATCGGGCGCTCATATAGGAAGTCGGGGCGCACGATATCGAAAAGTTCATCGGTGCGGAAGCGAGCATCCGCCAGGCGATCGAGGAGTTCGTGGCGGATGGCGACTTGCTTCTGCGCAGTAGGCATTCGGCCTCCTGAAGTGGGTTCCCTTTCAGTTCCCGTACAAACCTCGAACGGGTCGCACCGCAACAGTCTTAGATGCGGAGGATGCAGGGCTAGTCACAAATCCTGTTCAGAAAAGGGCTGCCGGATGCGGTATCACGAAGAAGCTTTCTGCGATTTTTGGACAAGAAATTGCAAAGGGAGGCTGGCAAGCCTATCAGCGAGCTGGTTCAGGCGCGCGCCCGAGGCTTGCGGCTGTTGCCACCCCGCTCGAGCATGCCGCGAAGATCAAGGTCTACGAGTTCGCCGATGCGGCCAATGCTAAGGTCCGCAGGCGGATTACTGGCCAGAATTTCGGGATCGTTGGCGTAGTGTCCCTGGCGTGGAAAAACGGTTGTGACGCGAGTTTTCCAGATCTTTTTCACCTCCGTCAGAATGCGCAGCTTGTCGTCAATGAAAACGTAGTGATCAGCGGGAAAGCGCTCGGCAACATCGTCGAGTTCTCGTTCCTTATGGACGTAAATCAGCACACTGCCATCCACGGCCTCCCACAATCCTGAGCGCCGGACCTTACGCGGCTGAAAGACGACGTCCCCGTCAGAGAGAATCACCGGACGTCCGAACTGCTTTACATACTCAAGGGCGTCTATCGAATTAGGAAAGAGCCGATTGGCAAAAGGGTATTCGAGCAGAAAATCCGACACTGTCATCAAATGCGGGTCGCGCGGATACTCGGCACGGTAGCGTTGCAGAGCGCCGAGATAATCGGCGTACCCCATCTCCGTACGCAGCTCTTCAAAGATCGCCCAGTAGCGTTGCTGGCGCTCGTGGCCGACTTCCCGCTCCAGGTGGCGTCTGAGGTCGGCGGCGATGCGGTCGTTGTCGAGAAGCGTGTTGTCAACGTCGAAGAGGAAGACGACGGTTTTACGCATAAAAATCTGGTTGCTCCGATTACGCACTGGGCCGATGGCCGCCGATTACTTGGTTTCCACGTGGCCGCCGAATTCGAAACGCATGGCCGAAAGCAGCCGATCGGCAAAATCGGCCTCGCCGCGTGAACTGAAGCGCTGAAACAGCGCGGAACTCAGCACCGGCACGGGCGCGCCTTCATCAATGGCGGCGGCAATGGTCCAGCGTCCTTCCCCGGAGTCCGAAACCCGGCCTGAGAACTTTGCGAGATCGGGCGACTTGCTCAAGGCGATGGCGGTGAGATCGAGGAGCCACGATGCGATCACGCTGCCGCGCCGCCAAACCTCGGCGATATCGCCGAGGTTGAAATCAAATTGATAATGCGTGGGCTCACGGAGGGGGGTGGTCTCGGCATCTGTCGAGCGATCCTGCTTGCCGACATTTGCGTGTTTCAGAATATTAAAACCTTCGGCGTAGGCGCCCATCAGACCATATTCAATTCCGTTGTGTACCATTTTCACAAAATGTCCGGCACCGGAGGGACCACAATAGAGGTAACCTTCTTCGGCGGTGCCGGCGCTCTTCTCGCGGCCAGGCGTGGGCGCGGTGGAGGCACGTCCCGGAGCCAATGTCCGAAAGATGGGATCCAGGCGCTCGACGACGGGTTTGGGGCCGCCAATCATCAGGCAATAGCCGCGTTCCAGTCCCCACACCCCGCCGCTGGTGCCCGCGTCCACATAATGGAGACCCCTGGCGGCGAGTTCGTGGGCGCGCCGAATGTCGTCAATGTAATAGGAGTTGCCACCGTCAATGACGGCGTCGTCTTTGGAGAGGCGCGGCGCCAGATCAGTCAGAGTACGGTCTACGATGGCGGCGGGAATCATCAGCCACGCGGCGCGGGGAGGCTTGAGCTTGGCAACAAAATCATCGAGCGATGAGCTGCCGACGGCGCCTTCTTTGACCATCGCCTGTACGGCGTCCGCGGTGCGGTCGTAGACCACGCATTGATGGCCACCGCGCAGCAGGCGACGCACCATATTGGCTCCCATTCTTCCCAGCCCGATCATTCCGAGTTGCATCTGGTCCTCCGGCGAGTGCGACAGCAATTCTAAGCGAGCGGCGAATTGTGTGCCGGATTGAGCTTAGTTCTGGTCGGATTCGGAGAGAACGAAGTTGGAGCAAGATTATCGCCGGCCATTATCGTGGGGCTCACTAAGTTGATGAACGGGGCTGATGGCGGACTATGGAGGGGGTCTCACGGTTTGACCGTGCCAGCGGTGGTTGTTATCATCAATTCGCGGGGTGGAGCAGTCTGGTAGCTCGTTGGGCTCATAACCCAAAGGTCGGTGGTTCAAATCCACCCCCCGCAACCAACCCTCAAGCAGCGGGCTTATTTCTCTTTCAGCTTCGCAGGCCAGTTGAGAATGATGGACATGGGTTCGGACTCCGCCTGCCTTAATTGCGTGAGAATCAGAAATCGCTGGCCGTCCCGGCTGACGTCGTAGGCGAGTTGGTCATTCGTGGATACTGGTTGCCGAGGAGTGGCCTGGAAAAGTACTACGGGCAGGCCGGCATCGAAATTGACCCCGGTCGTCACTGGCACGGCCATCATCTTGCTGTCCGAAGAAACATAGAACAGTTCCTTGCCATCGCCCCTCCACCGAGGCTGTTCTCCGCCCCCCGCCGAAACTTGCCACTTGCCGCGTGCATCCGGAAATGAGGTCACATAAATTTCCCACTTGCCAGTCTCATTGGAGGCGTAGGCGACCCATTTCCCGTCCGGCGAGAATTGGCCATTGCGGACGATGGATACCGCCTTGAGAAACAAATTGCTCCTAAGCCCCGGGAGAGTTAGGAACCACAGATCTGGGCCTCGCGTGTACAGGATGTACTCTCCGTTCCTGAACCAGTCATTGGGAATCTTGTGAAAGTCATCGTGCACGATGACCTTCTCTTCTTGTGCCCCGTCAGAATTCTTCATATATAAATCGACATCGAGTACGCGGTTTGAGCTAAATACCAATCGGGAGCCGTCCGGACTCCAAATGGGCACCACGTCAAAGCCGGGATCGAAGGTAAGACGCTTTGCCCTCTCGCGCTGCAATTCATACGTCCATACGTCGGTGTTCAAGCTTGCCATGTCAGTCTTGTCCACAGCGACTGATCTTCCATTCGGAGCCAGGAACACGTTGCCATACACCTCGGGCTTGCCCACCGCCCCCGCTTCATTGCCCTTGCGGTCAAACCAGAGTGGTTGTGAGAGCGCGAACCCTCCACCAGTCTGGGCCAGCAGCAGATCATTATCGGAGACTGCAAACACGGCCCTCTTGACTTGCGGCTGGTACTGAATGTCGGTCAGAATGGCCTTCGATTCTCCTAGCAATGCGAACCGTTTTAAATCGAATCGCTGGGCGAACAAGGTCTTCTCTTGGGGAAACAGCAGGTAGCCAGGAGCGGCATACGCCGCGTTGCCGGATGCTTTTACGACGAAGTGCTTCTCGTTCGAATCCAGCGAACCCACGTAGATAGCATCTACCTCCTTCCTTCCAGCGAAATTGGCTGTCATGTAGAGGTAATGCCTTCCATCGGGCAAAAACATCGGCCAGCGATGGCTTTGCTCCCCGCGACTCGGATCCGGCCTGCTGATCGGTGTCGGCGTTCCACCCGAACCAGAGACTCGATACATGCTGCCGCCAATTGGCCCCGTAATAGCGTCTGGGGTGAAAATAATCACGCCGTCTTTGTTCCAAGTACCACCACGGCCGGCAGGGGCATCGCAGAGAACCTGCACCGGGCCTCCGGGTACCTCCAGCTTCTTTAATTTTCCCTCGGCAAAGAAGGCCAGGGATCGGCCGTCAGCGGACCAGAACGGATAGGTTGCACCTTCGGTATCGACGAGGTGGTTCCCGTCTGACGATCCCAGCTCATAAATCCAGATCACATTTTTGCGCGCCGTTTCCGAGTACCCGACCACAGCGAGGGTGTGTCCGTTGGGAGCTATAGCGATATCCCGCGCGGGAAACGGAAACGGCGCATGAAAATGCATCGTTTGTTCGGCGGGCTTTGAGTTTCGCCACCAAATAAGCGTAACGATCAGCGCGACGGCCAAACCACCAACGAGAAGCCAAGCTAGTGTTTCTCTGGATTTGCTTCTCGCCCTCGGGAGTAATGCGCCAAGCGTTTGCGTACCACTGTCGCTAATCCACTTCAGCTCGCTCGCCAGATCACCCGCGGATTGCCACCGTTCATCGGGGTTTTTTGCCAGGCATTTCTTCACCACGTGGTCCAGCGGCGGCGGTGTCATCGGCTGCAGCGTGGTGATCGGTGCTGGCTCTTTTTCTAGAATCGCGGAGGCGACGCTCAACTGGCTCTTCCCTTCAAAAGCCCGCTGCCCCGTCAACATTTCGTACAGCACAGCGCCAAGCGAAAAAATATCACTCCGGCCATCCAGTTCTTTGCCTTCAACCTGTTCAGGCGACATGTACTGGAAGGTTCCGACAATCGTCCCCTGCTCCGTCACCGGCACCTGCTGCTTCGGGGCTGTCTGTGTAGCCAGGTCCCCTAGCGAGGCCGCTGGCTTAGCCAAGCCAAAATCCAGCAGCTTCGCTCCGGATTTCGTAAGCATGATGTTTCCCGGCTTCAAATCGCGGTGCACAATTCCCTTGTGGTGTGCCTTATCGAGCGCGTCGGCGATTTGCGCGCCATACTTCACGACTTGCTCGAGCGGCAACGGCCCTTTATCCAGGCGTTTGGCCAGCGTCTCTCCCTCCACACACTCCATCACCAGGTAATCGACGCCATCCTGGTGTCCAACATCGTGAAGTACGCAAATGTGTGGATGATTCAGATTGGAAACAGCCTTGGCTTCGTGTTCGAAGCGCTGCTTTCGGGTTGAATCGGAAGAAAACTGCGGGGGCAAAATCTTGATAGCGACGTCTCGTCCTAACCGGGTATCCCTTGCCCGATACACCTCGCCCATCCCACCCACCCCGAGGGGCGCCTGAATCTCATAAGGCCCGAGTTTCGTTCCTGAAGTGAGAGGCACGATATGTGCGATTATAAACCGCAGAAACCTAAACGGTTGCGCAGCAACCACGGACGCAGTTTCTTTATTTCGGTCAACCGACGCTCGGCCACAGTGTGCCGGGAAGTAGTCGCGACTCCTCGCTCGTCCTCGCCGAACTGTTCTTCGGCTGGGTCGCAAACTCTGACGAATTGACGAAAGCGCTCCACCCCAATCGACTGCCGCGCGGCGCTAGAGCATGCTGAGAACTGCATACCCTGATCTGCGTCCAAAGCCTGCTCACTGTTGACCTAACGTCGCGCTAGCACGGTTCACCTTTAATGTGTTCGCGTCAGGTACACTCACCTGGTGCTATCTGCAGCAGCAATTAAGCCAGCAGGTTGGTTGGCGACGGCGCTTCTATTCGGCGGTCCGACATTGGTTTTCGCTCTCCTCTTTCATCGGCTAGGGCCGGATCTTTGGCGTCATGGGACTTCCTGGTGGCACATTTTCCACTTGTTGCTAATCCTGCCGCTTGCGTTGATGTTGGTTGCCGCGCTAGTGGGCGCGGCTCTTGATCTTCCCTCCGTCTCCGTGAGAAGCCTGAGGCAACGGTTGCGGCTCTCCGCACCAAGAGGGACCGCCTGGCTATGGGCAGCCGCTCTCTCCGGGTTTATGTTTGGGGGGAATTGGGCGGATCTCGTGGCTGTCGCGGCATCCTCGCTCGCCCTGTGGAAAGAGAAAACAAGCCGATGGTGGGCATTCGTTGCGATTCTGGCAGCCATGCTCGTCAAGCGTAACGTTGGTCTCTTGCAACCGACTCTGCAGTCTGTAAGATTCTTTGACCCTTCTGGGTTCCACCGCGCGTTCTTCAGCCATTTCGGCCCACAGGACTTCATGGGCGTTCACTTGAAGGGGGCCTGGTGGATTCTCGTCTACTACGCAGTTGTAATGCTGGTGTGCAACATCGGCGGCGAGGAACTGTGGTGGCGCGGTTATGTGTTGCCACGACAGGAACTGGCATTTGGGAGGACTGCATGGGTAGTCCACGGCATCTTTTGGTCAGCCTTCCACCTATTCATGCAGCCGACCCTTTGGGACACAGTACGCATGGCGGTCACAGGTGTCGCGCTTTCCTTCGTTGCACAACACACAAGAAATACCTGGCCGGGCTTACTCGGCCACACTTTTGGCAATTTGACTTTCTTCCTAAGCCTCGTAAAGGGCGTCACGTCCCGCTGACACCCGCGCCTATCGATTGATCGAGTTTTTCCAAATCGGTCGCAATTCGGAAGCAAGCCAGAATTACAGAGCGTGCATGCGAGCTATGCGGCGAGACGAATCAGTTCCATGCTGAACGGCAGGACTAAACAATTCGGATGGTTGCAGGCCCCCGCAACCAAACCTTGCGTCATCATCGATGGACGGGTGAGCTCGTCTATTTTATTTGGGGTGCATTTTGAAGTTGGTCGCCCGCACGAGCGGGCGCCCCGCCCCGGCAAATCAAAAAACTTCTTGACAACTATCATAGTGTTGTAGTTGACTATATCACTAGATGACGTGCCGAGGTTATCTGCGCTGCCTGTTCGCACCTGCGTACGCCAGCCCTTAACCCTGACCCGGAAAAATGAAATTTTAAGGAGAATGCATATGAAATCCCCGCGTTTTATGCTGTTCGTGGTTCTGATCTCGCTCTCGACCGTGGCTTTAGCGCAGTCCGACGCGCACATGTCCTCTGACAAACCCGCGCCCTCGGAGGCGCAGAAGTCTGCCCCTCCAAAGTCCGAAGCTCAAAAGTCCTTCGAAGAACTGAAGACCCTCGCCGGTTCCTGGATAGGCCCGGTGACCGTCGTCCCGCCACAGCCTGAGATGAGCGATGATAAGCCTATGGCTGTTTCGCTACGCGTGACCTCTCGGGGAAACGCGCTCGTACACGAGATGCAGGAATCAGGAACGCCGCTCGATGCTAAGAGTTATGACCATCCGGTTACCATGCTCTACCTGGACGGTGCTCGCCTGCTCCTGACCCACTATTGCGATGCTGGAAACCGACCGCGGATGGTTGCCAGGACGTCGTCCCAGGGGAAGAAAGTGGAATTTGATTTTCTCGACGTTGCCGGCGGCACACAGTATGGACACATGCATCATGCAGTGTTCACAATTATTGACAACAACCACCACATTGAGGACTGGACTTACATGACGCCAGGAGACAAGCCTATCCACGCGCACTTCGACCTGCAGCGGACAAATGCTGGAAGCAGCACATCTGGTAACTGAGACGACCTGGAAGAATTGATGGACCGTGAGTGGAACAGCAATCAACCGATCTATCGCCAGCTGCGCGACCGCGTGGTGGCGATGATCCTGGAGGGCGTGCTCAAGGAAGGCGATCCGCTGCCCTCGGTGCGCAACGTCGCGGTTGAATATCGGGTGAATCCGCTCACGGTTCTCAAGGGTTATCAGCAACTGGTGGACGAGGGCCTGGTCGAAACTAGGCGAGGCCTGGGCATGTTTATCAACGCCGGGGCGCGCGGTTTGCTGCTGCAGACAGAACGCCAGAAATTTCTCACTGAAGAATGGCCCCGAATCGACGCAACCATTCAGCGGCTCGGCCTGAAAGCGGAAGAACTGCTGAATGGAAGTTCCAGCCGCAAAGCGAAATCAAAAGCCAAAGAGGAGGAGCGCTGAAGCCATGGCATACATAGAAGCTCGCGGTCTGCGAAAGGCCTTCGGCGCGACCATTGCGCTGGACGGCGTCAATTTGCGGGTCGAGGAGGGACGCATCCTCGGGCTGATCGGTCCGAACGGCGCCGGCAAAACCACCGCGCTGAACGCCATCCTTGGCCTGACGGCGTATGAGGGAGAGCTGAGAGTGCTCGGACGCGATCCCTGGATGGAGCGCGATCAGCTCATGCGCGATGTCTGCTTTATCGCCGATGTCGCCGTGCTGCCACGCTGGGCACGGGTGGCCCAGCTGCTCGAGTACGTTGCCGGCGTGCATCCCCGCTTCGATCGCGCCAAGGCGGAAAGCCTTCTGGCAAGGACGACCATCGGGCGAGACCGCAAAGTCCGGGAATTGTCGAAGGGCATGGTGACCCAACTGCACCTCGCTTTGGTGATGGCCATTGACGCGCGCTTGCTGGTCCTCGATGAGCCGACGCTTGGTCTCGATATTCTCTTTCGCAAGCAGTTCTACGATTCACTGTTGAACGACTACTTCGACCGCAGCCGCACGGTGGTGGTAGCAACCCATCAGGTGGAAGAGATCGAGCACGTGCTCACCGACCTCATGTTCATTGATCGCGGCCGCATCGTCTTCGATCGCAGCATGGAAGAAGTGGAGTCGCGCTACTCGGAAGTGGCAGTGAACCCCGAGCAGGTCGCCGCTGCCAGAGCGCTCCATCCCATGTATGAGCGCCAGGCGCTGGGCCGCAGCATTCTGATGTTCGATGGTCTGGATCGTCAGCAACTGGCTGCTCTCGGGGACGTACGGACACCCAGCATCGCCGACTTGTTCGTTGCCGTGATGGGTAATCAGGCCGGCCAGGCACAAGGAGCCGCAAGATGACTACTCAATCGAACGCCCTGCAGGAGTCTGCGATCGAGTCGCAGAGGACCGCGCCCGCGGTTGTATCAGCCACTCGGCCGTTGTACTGGTCGGTGCGACGCGAACTGTGGGAGAACCGTTCCATCTATCTCGCGCCGCTGGGCGTCGCTTCGGCGTTTCTAGTCGGGTTTCTGATTAGCCTGATTCAACTGCCGGCCAAGATGCGTGGCCTGTCGGCTCTCGACCCAGCACACCAGAGGGAAGCGATCGCAAGGCCGTACGACATCGCGGCCGGTCTGATGATGCTCACCGGCATCATCGTGAGTGTGTTTTATTGCCTCGATGCGCTACATGGCGAGCGTCGCGATCGCAGCATTTTGTTCTGGAAGTCGCTGCCCGTATCCGACCGCACCACGGTGCTCGCGAAGGCGAGCATTCCACTTGTAGTTGTCCCACTGCTCACGTCTGCGGTTGCGGTCGGCATGTACTGGATCATGCTGCTGCTGAGCAGCGCTGTAGTGCTGGGGAGCGGTCAGAGTGTCGCGACGCTGTGGACGCAAGTTTCGTTCTTGCAGATGTCACTGCTGCTGCTCTACCACATTTTTACCGCCCATACGCTCTGGCCTGCGCCAATCTACGGGTGGCTGCTGCTGGTCTCAGGGTGGGCACGGCGAGCAACATTTTTATGGGCTGCGTTACCGCTGATCGCGATCGCCGGCGTCGAGGGGATTGCCTTCCACAGTTCGCACTTCGCTGCTCTGGTGGGATCCAGATTGATCGGCGCCGAGCCACCTACTGGCTACACACCGACGAATGTCTTCCCCACAGATCCAATGACGCATATCATGCCGGCTCATTTCCTGAGCAGCCCAGGACTGTGGATTGGCCTCGCAGTGACCGCTGCATTCCTCGCTGCAGGGGTGCGGTTGCGCCGCTATCAGGGACCGATCTGATTTTCAGTCGCGTTGAAGCCCTTTCAGGGCCGAGCTTCGTAAACAATATTAAAGGGCGTTTCCGTCGCGCGGCGAAAACGACTGAAACCGGCTGAGGTTACGACATCCCGGATGCGCGCCTCTCCAGATTGCGCCCCCAGGCAGAGGCCCACCTCCTGCGATCGCGAAGAGGGTGTGCACAGCAGCGTGGAGAATGAGTAGTAAACCCTGCCCACAGGAGTCAGATTGTCTTTTAAGTTGTCGTTTGCGAATGGTTCCACGATCATCCAGGTGCCATCACTCTTTAACGACTTGCGAACGTGGGCGGCTGCGCCTTTCGGGTCTCCCATGTCGTGCAGGCAGTCGAAAACCGCGACGAAATCGAAGTCTTTTCCGGGATAGTCTTTCGCTTTGGCCACTTCAAATTTGACCCGGTCGGCAACCCCTTCGCGCTTGGCGGACTCGCGCGCGCCTTCAATTGACTTGTCGTGGTAATCGAATCCCACGAATTGCGACTTGGGAAATGCCTTAGCCATCAGGATCGTGGAAGCACCTTTTCCGCAACCCACATCGGCCACTCGCGCGCCGGCTTCCAGCTTCTTCTTAACGTCTTGGAGCGCTGGGATCCAACTGTTCACCAGGTTGGCGGCGTAGCCGGGCCGGAAGAACTTCTCGCACCCATGAAACACATCGTCATGATGCTCGTGCCAGCCCATGCCTGCTCCGGTGCGAAACGACTCGGCGATTCGTGGAACGGCTGCGAGAGAACCCAGAGCCAACTGGAATGCGCCGGGCAGATATGCCGGGCTGTCTTCCTTTGCCAGGGCGAAGGCCTGTTCCTCGCTGAGACTGAACTTGTCAGTTTTCTCGTCGTAAGTGACGTAGCCGCCTGCCGCTTGCGAAGCCAGCCATTCGCGCACGTAGCGCTCATCAGTTTTGGTTTTCGCCGCAAGTTCAGCAGATGTCATGGGATGGCCAGCCAGGGCTTTGTAAAGTCCCAGCTTCTCCCCGATAACCACCATGCCGGTATGTACCGCGGCACCGAGGTCGGTGACGAACCGCCCCACAAATGCATTGAGCTTATCCATGTCGAGCGCCATAAAAGGCTCCTTCTCTCTATTAACTCTGTCGCAAGGGAGATAATTTTAGCGCAGCTCGGCGCATATTACTTTTAGTCCGGGATATGAGTGGCAGCAGGGTAGGTGACCAACCTGCCCATCGCAAGAAGCTCCACGAGTTGGCCAGCTGCGCTTCCGGAGTTTGCAATCCGGGTAGCAGGCATGGCTATGGCTCGTGGGAAGAGGCCCGCTTTTCTTTCTGAGGAGTAGAAGAGACATGATACGAAGGGTGATGGTAGGTGCCGGTAATGCTGATGGGGAAGGGAGCGCCGGGACGGTTGTTGTTGAGGAATGGGTCGAGCGCTTTCACCAGAAAAGATTTAACACCAGAGGTAGCCTGGGACAATTTGGCCTGCATTCGCAGAATCCCGTGCAGATTTACGCGCTGACTGAGCAAGTCATAGGTGCCGTGCATCTCCGCATCCGCACCGGGAACCTTGAAGGACAAGTTCGTAAGTTTTGCAACCCCATCATTCACCACGACATGGCCCTTGAGGTCGGAGACGACATCGGCGGGATCTTCCACCTCGGCGTGTCCGCGCGCCCGTTCGCTGAGTTGATCCATTTGCTGTTGAGTTGCCGGTTTAGTGAAGCGCGCGTCGTCAACCCCGAAGTCGCCTTGTAATTGCAACTTTCTGAGAAACGGCTTTTGTCCAGGAGGAATCGTAGCATCGGCCTTGAGGCTGACCACACCAGACAATGGCGGCTTAGGCGATCTGACGATCAGAAACAGAAGATCTTGTATTCTCCCTTCGCGAACCATCAAGTTGAGTGACGCAGTCTTTCCTTTTTCGCCGGGGCGACCCTCGATATTGCCATGGGAGATAACGTCCGTATTCCAAAAATGCGCATTCACATCCTGAAGTATCACGTCCCCGTTGGTGGCATTCACTGAGGCACGAAATTGCGTGGTTAGCCGCACACGATGGTGATTGCGGGTCAGCTCGAAGGCGGGTACGTCGGTGGCGCCTTGAACACCTAAATTTCTCATGGTTCCTTGAAACTTGCCGTTGGAGGAAAGCACGCCGGCTATGCCCTTGAAGACGCCCAGGTCGGCGCGCTTGAATGAATACTCACCCGTAACCGGAGCCTGTGCAGGATTCCCTATCCAAGGTCCTAAATTGCCGCGGGCAACCACTTCCCCGGGCGGGGTGGGGATCAGTAGGGAAGTCGAGAAGGGCATGGCTCGACCGGTGCCCCAGTTCTGCATACTAAATTGGTGAATCGCGAACCTTATTGGCGGCTTATTGGGATTGTGAGACGTGAAATCCAGCAGCGCGTCATTGGTGAGCATCTGCCCGATCTCCAATTTATTGTTTGAGCTCTGCTGTGCGGCGCTGGTCGCTTGAGGTCGGGAGCTGCTGCTTCCCAGGGGTGGCACAATTATGCGCATTCCTTCGGCGCGAAGAACCGATATGTAATGAGTAAGAAGGCCAGTGTAAGTTCCCTGGACAACGAGTCGCCGGATGGTAATCAGCGGCGGAGTTTGAGGGTCTAGACTGCGCCGAAAGGTCAACCCTTCGGCGATGCATCCGGGATGCGGAAAAAATGTTTGTTGAAAACTCCTGATCTCTACCCTGCTCGCGGTTGCATGCGCAAGATCTTTTACTACTCGTTTGCGAGTAAAGGGCCACTTTTGGCTGAGCGTGATAGTCGAGACAGCAACAACTGCCATGAGGGCGCCTGCGAATATCAAGAGCCAGGTTTTTGTGCGGGTTCGACGGGATGACCTTGGGACCAAAGATATATACCCTGACCGGCTGGATTGCGGAGACGCATTGGTGTTGGGAAATCCCATGGAACAAATTTAGACTTCCCCTTAGATGTTGTGGAGTAGCAGTAGATGCCAGCTGAAAGAAGGTTGCTGTGGATCGGTGAGTGATCGCCAACAACTCAGGCATCCGGTTTGTGGGGCAAAAATCCGGCGCGCCGCCTTTAAAGAACTCGTGGTGCTCAATCAGGCTCGCGCAACTGATTGGCATTGGGACGCGGCGGGTGAGTCTTCCTCTTCAAGCCGCTTAATAGAGTTTCGCAGCCACTCTCGCAGGTTCTCTTCCAGCTCTGCCTGCGTGCCCCAGGCGTGAAGCGAGTCCACGGTCTGCCCACGATCATTCAGCGGAATGAAATGGCAGGGACGGGATTCCGCGCGGTGCTCAGCAGGGACGAAGTGCATCAACGTGCACTCGTTGCAAGGATGCGGTCGAGACGGGTCGTTAAAATTCAGGCAGATCGGCGAATCCACGAAAGTTACGGTGGGCCTCCAAGGTGTCCGCGTGGAGCGGCCGTAGCCTCCGTCTTCTAGAAAGCGCAGCTCGAACTTCAGCATATCTAATACTTGCTTCTGGCTATTATTCATGACGCACCTCGGACGACTTCAGCCTATTCCAGAGCGAACAATCTGGTTGTGATGGATATCACGGCGCGCGGTGACAGCTCGCACCGTTGCGGAATGAACAACATGCGAGGCTAGACGCGATCAGGAGGTGCTCCGTGGAGCTTTTGGAACAAAAAACGAGCAGCAGCGTCGCGATAAAAAACGTCCTTTTTGCCACCGATTTTTCGGCCGCGTCCAGCGCGGCGTTACCCTATGCAATCGCGATATGTCAGCATTACGAGAGCATGCTGCACGCGGAACACGTGATGTTTCCGCAGGCACTGTTTGTCGCACCAGAAGTGACCGACCCACAGGTGATTGACAGCATGTATGAGAGTGCGCGCCTGAGGGCCGAAAAGGAAATGAAGCGTTTGGGTTCCCACTTATCCGGCGTTCCGCATCGTCTTCACCTTGGGATCGGGGACGTCTGGGAAGTGCTCGCGGAGACCGCTAGAGCCAACAATATTGATTTGGTAGTAGTGGGTACGCACGGGCGCACAGGAGTCGAGAAGATTGTGATGGGCTCAATTGCGGAGGACATCTTCCGGCACGCGCGCTGCCCCGTACTGACGGTTGGCCCAAAGATTTCGGGACGCTCCAAATCGCGCGTGATCTGCGGAACCGGTGGGGATTGTTCGCCGATTGATATTGAGTTTCGCCAAATTGTGTTTGCGACGGATTTTTCTCCGCACTCACTGGCCGCGGCACCTTATGCAGTTTCGCTGGCCCAGGAATTCGGGGCGCGCCTCACTTTGCTGCACGTATTGGACTACAAAGTGGCTGGACCTCGACCAGCCGTGATTGAACGAACTGTAAACAGGCTCACTGATCTGGTCTCAGAAGAAGCGGGTTTATGGTGTACCCCAATTCCGATGGTGAAATTTGGTGCGGCGGCGGATTGCATTTTGGAGACCGCCGCTGATCGTGGGGCGGACCTCATCGTAATGGGAGTGCGGCCGGCTACCGGATTGAATGGAGCTGGGACCCACCTTCCCTGGGCGATAGCTCACCGGGTGGTCTCGCTGGCCAATTGTCCGGTGCTGACGATCCGCGGCTGAAGCTTGGTGTTGTGGGATCTGAGTGGTTACCGAAAGGGCGTGAATGTTCCGATGTTCACGCCCTACGAATTTACCAGCTTCTCAAGCGCCGCGCGGTTGCGAATAACCAGAGTGGAGCCCTTTAACTGAATCAATTGCTTCTTCTTGAGTTCAGTGAAGCTGCGGGTCACGGTTTCACGTGAGGAACCTATCAATTGCGCAATCTCTTCATGGGTTAGCGTGACTTTCACACGCTGCTCCAGACCCTTGGTTTCCGCGTTCTCTGACCATTCCAGGAGCAACTTGGCCAGCTTCTCCGAGGAGGTATGAGATAGGCCAAGAGAGCGAATTTCAGTATATGCAGAGTAATAGTTGTTGCTGAGTTCCTGCGCCACCCGCAGGGCTACCTCGCCATTCTCCTTAAGGAAATGAAGAAAATTATTGCGTTCCACAAAATTGGCTTGTGCCGGCCCCAAGGTCTCAGCGGTAACCTCATAGGGGCGTCCCGAAACGCTTGCACTCAGTCCAAGCACCTCGCCGGGCTCCGCAATCCTGAGGATGAGGCTGCGGCCATCCGCTGCCGATGTGGAAAGTTTGGCGCGGCCGCTACAAAGAATAAAGATGCCCCGGGCGTTCTGGCCTTCTACGAACAGAACTGCCCCTTTGGGATAGGTTGCGCTCGACTTAATTTTTTGCAGGTTCTCCAGTGCGGTGCGCGAAAGACTACAAAAAAGAAAGTCTTCTCTCGATTTGCAGGTCACGCAACTATCAATGATGGGCAGTCCGTAGGGCGATTCCGCGGGCATATGTCTGTCGCCCCATAATATACCCTTCTTCCATTTAGGCAAGGTACACGCAAATATCTGAATTTAGTGGAGTTGTAGCTTGTGTACCCCGTATCTCTGGTTGCCGCCTTTGTGCTGCTTGTGATGCGAATAGCCGGCACATAAGGGTTTCCCAAGAGGCTACCTTCCCCGAATCTCTTTGTGACGGGGGTCACAACCCCGGGTGATACCCCCCACGGTGCTTCCTGTTATGCGCGAGCAAGAATCATGACTGAAGACAGAGGTGAGCGAATGTCGAGCGAGGGAACATCAAAGAAGACAGAGGCGATTATCGTCCGCGAACTGGATGCAGACGTGTTTCATAAGCGGGTCATAAGCCTGGAGGACAAGGGCTACGTCGCGCGTCGCGAAACTTACCGAATCCTCGCCGATATGAATCCCGAAAACGGCATCATCACTCATGTCTACAGCATAGAAATGTACAAACAAAGTGATGACCGTGCTGCAGCTTCTTAAAACGCCAACCGAAGGGAGGACAGACAATGGCAACACTTACGGCACCATCTTTCTTACCGCGCACTCCTAAAAGTGGTTCAACCATGAAAGCATTGGTATTCCGGGCAGCCAATCAGATTGGGTTGGAAGAAGTACCCATTCCACGAGCGGGTTATGGCGAAGCAGTAATTCGCGTGACCCTGACCACGATTTGCGGCACTGATCTTCATATTCTTCGAGGCGAGTATCCGGTAAAGCCGGGCTTGGTGCTGGGCCACGAGCCGGTAGGCATTATCCATGAACTGGGGCCCGGCGTGAGTGGCTACGAAGTCGGCGACCGCGTGCTGGTGGGAGCAATCACACCATGCGGGCAGTGCAATTTCTGCCTGAGCGGCAAATGGTCGCAATGCGGCGGACCTCTGGGCGGGTGGAAGTTTGGCAATACCATCAACGGTGCTCAGGCCGAATTTCTGCTGGTTCCCCATGCCCAGGCGAATCTCGCCAAAATTCCCGACGAGCTGAGCGACGAGGAAGTGGTTCTGCTGGCCGATATAGCATCCACGGGATTTTCGGCCGCAGAAACCGGGGATGTGAAGATAGGCGACACGGTGGCGGTTTTTGCCCAGGGCCCGATCGGGCTATGTGCTACGGCCGGAGCACGGCTTAGAGGCGCCAGCACCATCATTGCGGTGGAGTCGGATCCCACCCGAATTCAGATGTCTCGGCGCATGGGAGCTGACTTCGTGCTCAATTTCCTTGAAGTGGATGTGGTGAGCCAAATCAAGAAGCTGACCGGCGGAGGCGTGGATGTGGCTATCGAAGCGCTCGGTACACAACAAACCTTCGAAAGCGCTCTCAGGGTGTTGAAACCTGGAGGAGTTCTTTCCAGCCTTGGCGTCTATTCCGGCAAGCTCTCACTTCCGGTGGATGCCTTTCACGCCGGCATTGGCGACCAGAAGATCGTCACCACCTTGTGCCCGGGGGGCAAAGAGCGGATGCGTCGCTTGATGGAAATTGTGAGACACCACAGGGTTGACTTGAGCCCACTGCTGACTCATGTTTTCTCCCTCGACCAGGTTGTTGAAGCCTACAGCTTCTTTGGGGACCGCCAAGATGGGGTGATCAAAGTGGCAGTGCGGCCGTCGCTTTGAAGGTAGATGTTGAGAAAGTGAAAAGGCCGGAACGGGTCAATTGGCCACTGTTCCGGCCTTTGGCACTACAAATCCATACACCTGCATTAGTCTTGCAATCTCCGGTTTCTTCAAATAAGCGAGAAACTGCTGCGCTACTTCCTTATGGTGCGAGGACTTCAGAGTCACGCATACCTGTTCGATCGCCGGATACCATGACTCGGGAATGAGCCAGTACTTCCCTTTTCCCTGCATTGCCGGCGCCAGGACCAATGAGAGGGCGACGATCCCAACGTCCGCGTTACCCGTTTCGACGAATTGAGCCGCTTGGGAAATGTTCTCACCCAGCACCAGCTTGCGCTGGACCTGTTCGTAAATGCCTTCGTGGCGTAGCGCAGCTACGGCGGCTCGACCGTACGGCGCATGTTGAGGATTAGCTATGGCGATTTTGGAAATCGCGCGCTCCAGAACCAGCTTTAGACCATGGTCCACAGCAACATTGGAACCTTTCCGTGCCCAGAGCACAATATTGCCATTGGCGTAGTGATAGAGCGTCCCCGGCTCGACCAGGCCATCAGTTTCGAGCTGCCGGGGATAACCGATGTCGGCAGAGAAAAACATATCGAAAGGGGCGCCATTTTTAATTTGATTGGTGAAGTTCCCGGAAGAACCGAAGACCAGCTTTATAGAGTTTCCGGTGTCCTTTTCGAACCTGGCGGCGATGTCTTTGAATGCGAACTGCAGGTCGGCCGCGGCGGCAACCGTGATCTCTTCTGCGGCGGCCGAGGTCAGGAAGAACACGACCAATGCGAACGCGCACAGCCTGGAGATACGAGGAAAAGCCATCATGCAGTTCACCTCAAAACTTATAAAGTAGATCGAGCTGGAAGCGCTTCAAAGGGACACTGCTGGCCTCGCTTCAGGCCGGGGCCAGGGCAGCGCTCTGCAGATTACTGTCGAGCGTGCAACCGCGCGTTGCGCCATATTCTGCCAAATTAACAAAACCGACAGCCCGCTGCCTCCACGGTGGTGCGCTACCCTCTTATTGAGGAACAACCGTACTTGCCTCTGCCTCGTGGGACTGAGCTCTGGCGGAGCCGGTCTCGCCAAAGCCGACACGCCTGACCTGCTTCCACACCACATCTCCTCGCCAATACTGCCACAGACCTTGCATACGCCAGAACATCTGCAGCTGCCGGTACGGGAAGTATTCGAGAAAACAAAACATTATCAGCAGAGCGACGTCCCGCTTGCGGTTGTACCGACGATAGGTAATTTCTTCCTGCAATACCGCGCCCACAGATATCAGCGAGCCGAAGGTATAACCAAAGATCAGAAATTGCAGAAAAAAATGGATGCTCATGACTCCAAGCAACGCTGCTGTCAGCATGCTGGCATAGCCGACCAACTCAATAATAGGAGCGGCCAATTCAAAGAGCCATTGGTAGGGCATGGCGATCCAGCCCAGCCTGCCAAAACGCTTGCGAAATAGCATGTCGCGGTTTTGTAAGAGCACGTCATACAGGCCCTTATGCCACCGGGCGCGTTGCCGAGCCAGAGATCTAATGTCCGCAGGAACCTCGGTCCAGCAAACCGGATCGGGAACGAAGGGAATTTTATAGTCCACGCCCTGATCGCGCATCAGGCGGTGAAGGCGAACCACAAGGTCAATGTCCTCTCCGATCGCGCTGTGCCGATAACCGCCCATTTCGACGATAAAATCGCGCCGAAAAACCCCGAACGCACCGGAGATGACGGTCATCATGTTGTAGAGGGCCCAGCCCTCGCGGCCAATCAGGAAAGCACGCAGGTACTCAATGACTTGCAGAATTTCCAAGGGCCGTCGCGGGAGTTGCACCGTCGTCAGTCGGCCGCGCTCAACTAACGAGCCGTTCAGCACCCGGACGACGCCGCCCACGGCAGCAATCTGGCTGGGGCGAGAGAAGACGCCGCCCATCATGCGCAGCAACGCATCCTTTTCCAGCAAAGAGTCGGCGTCCACTACGCATACATAAGGACTCGAGGTGGCGTTCAGACCGGCATTGACCGCATCGGCTTTGTTCCCGCCGGATTTTTTGTCAACCACGAGCAGACGACGGTCTACGGTACTGATGTAGAGGGCATGAACTTCCGCGCAACGCACCTCCGGAACGTATAAGAGGTTCGCCTTCCTCAACTTGAAATGTTCTTGCACCTGCTTCAACGTGCCATCGGTCGAGCCATCGTTGATTAAGACTATTTCAAGCTCTGGGTAATCAATTCCCAGCAGCGAGCGAATGGATTCAACTACGCACCCTTCCTCGTTGCGCGCAGGCACCAGAAGAGCGATGGGCGGAGTGAAGGGAGAACGGTCTACGTGTTCGAGCTTGAGGCTGGCCAGACGACGTTGATGCATGATGTTGGCGCTGATGGCACTGACCAGCAGGAATAAATAGGTGAGGTTTGTAAACAAGTAATAGCAGAACAGCGCCAGGTTGATGGCGTTCAACAAGGCAATCATTGCGACACTACTTCCTCGAGCTTTTGCCAGCGCAAATTCTTCTTGAGCTTCTCGGCGCCGGTGCGAAGCGCTTCGACCAGCATTTCGTTTGCCCGGTGCGCCGTAGTGGAGTGCCGCAATTCGACAAGCAGTTTTTCGTAAATGTCCGATCGTTCCAATTCGGAAATCATCGCCTGCAGGGCATATTGGTCCTGGGTTGCGATCACATTGTGAAGGATGTAATCCAGCTCCGCTTCAAACTTCACCAAGGCAGCCGCGGCCCGTACGCGTATGCTGCGGTTGCGGTCGCAGAGACAGCGGACCAGGGCCGGAATGGCACGTGAATCCTGAATTGCGCTGAGCGCGGCGACTGCGCGCAAGCGTACCTCCCATTCGGGATCGGCGGAGAGCACGGACAACACAGGAAAAGCAGATGCAGGATCGGCGCTGGCCAGAGCGCGAGCGGCGGATGCACGTACCTCAGGGAGAGGATCGCAGGCCAACATCAGAAGATCGTCACCGATTTCGGGGGTGGCCAACTCGGAAACTACGCGCGCTAGTATTTCGCGAGGCTTACCCTGGGCCCGGCGAAGGGGCGGCAGCAGGACTGAAAGCTTACTGCGGGAGCACCGCAATAAGGCATTCTGCAACGGGATTTCGGGGACCGTCAGTGTGCCATCGGGTTCAACCGCACCAGTGAGCAGATAATCCACGGCTTCAGGAAGACCAATCTGCCCCAGTCCGCGCACTGCCGCCAGGCGATTTTCGGCATTGGGATCGCGTAAAGCTTCAGCCAGAGCAGCAATCGCCTCGGGAGCGCGCGTACGCCCCAAAGTGGTGAGCGCCTCGCGTCTCTCCCAGCCTTTGCGAGTGCGCGATTCATGAATGCGCATTTCCAGAAGTCCGGAGGAACGCAGGCAGGAGATCAGCGGCGCCGCCTGGTCGTCGGAGGTAGCATCAAGGGTATCGAGCAGAATTTGTTCAACGATTTTGCGGTCGAGATATTTGAAGAGCCACGTCCGAGGCGGAACCACACCCGAAACAATCTGCGGCCATTTATTACGAATGACTAAAGCGCGAGCATTGCGGATCCGAAAAAATAGAGCGCGGTAGAGCCGCCTTAAACAGATATAGACAAGCAGGGCGGCAATTGCCCAGAGCGAGGCCACAATCGCTCTGACCACCAGCCCGGCGGGGCCAAGGCGGTCAATCCAGCGAAAAAATACTTCGATGGCTAAAGGCAGAGCTGGCATCCTACGCTGATCGTAGGGTCAAGTGTGCACGCCAGTAAGGTAACCAAGGTAATTCAAGACCCCTTTGTAACCTGTAAGTTAGGAGGTAACTTTGCCGCTAGAAACGAATTCCGTAGCTGAATCCGATGCTGATGGCGGAGCGCGCCTGGGAACGGTCCTGGCTGGCTACGAAGCCCGTGATGTCCTGATGGCTGGTGAGCTGCAAACGGCTACCGCCGCCGATGGTACGTGCGGCAAAGCGACCGATCTGGTCCGCCTGGGCGAAATTCTCGCTGCCCACGGCGTAGAAGAGATTCGCGGTAAGCCGCGACTGGAGGGGAAAACTGAAGCGCGACGCACCGGACACCTGCCAGCCAGCGGCGCTATTTGAAAAATGAGACCGGGCCGGAGAAACGGCGAATGACCAGGTAGTGTTCCCCGGAAGGTACAGCATCGCTGTGGGCGAAAACACCAATACGCGAGCGCCGGAAAACCAGTACCAGTGCTGGCCATAGCTGGTTTCAACCGCACGAATCATCGAATTCCTTCCCAGTTTCCAGCCGTGGCCGAAGTCGAAAAAGGCTTCGCAGCGCGGTATCACCGTCTGGTCATGAGCGATGGCGCCGCCTACAGTGAGCGCGTTGGCGCCGGGAAGCCGGCGCGTAACGCTGACCATGAACTTGCCAGCATCCTCGCCATAACGCTGATACGAACTGCCGGAGAAGCTAGTCGCCCAACGAGATGTCCACTGAGAACGCAGACTAACCGTCTGTGCCTGCGCCGTGTCCGTGTAATTGAAGAAGTCGGTGTCGTTACCTATGCGCAGCTCGTGGCGTAGTTCTGAGCTTAGGCTAGCCAGACCTGTGGCAGCATCTTTATTCTGCTGATCCAATCGCAATGCGGCGCGAAAGTCTTGTCGAGCTTCGGACGGCCGCCCTAGTGACCGCAACACGCGAGCGCGGTGAACGAGAACGTCAGGGTTTGAAGGCTCCAAAGAACAAGCGTGATTGAGTAACGGCAGCGCCTCCGCGGAACGCTGCTGCCATGCCAGAACGTCTGAAAGGCCAATCAGGATTTCCACGTCATCCGGCGAACTCTGAAGCACCAGCTTGTATTCGGATTCGGCGGCGTGCCAATCGCCGTTCCAGGCGTGCAATCGTGCGCGCCACCCTACGGCCTCAAGATCGTGGGGAGCGTCTTTGAGACGCTGATCCACAATCCCAGCAGCAGCGGTTAGATCGTGCTTTTCGACACGCTCACGAACGCGGCTCTGCCAGTCGGCAGCGCTTTGCGCCGATGACGGTAGTGCGGCGGCCAGCGCCAGAAGCGTCCCGAAAAATAAGAGGCGTTTGAACATGAAACGAGCCTGTACCCGCAGGGATTTTAGGTAGTCGGGGAGGAAAGGGTTAGATAACTAGGGTAACGGCATGCCCAATTGCTGGGTGAGCTATGAGCCCAGCATTTAACCAGAACAGCACGTTTGGGCCTTGAGGCCTTGAACACCTTCGCGCGCAATTAGCGGGACCATCAGCAATCCGCCAAGAGGGTCTGCCCACCACAATCCGAAAGCGGCGTTGAGCACCAAACCCACGAGAAGAATCGCCGAGAGATAGGCGCAGAATTCAGCCTGCTTGGCGTCTGCGCGCATGGCTAGGCTGTTAAGAGAGGTGCCGACCTGTCGCTTAGCGCGGGCGAGCAAGGGCATGATTAGAAGAGAAATACAGGCCAGAACAATACCAGCGATACTGTGCTCGGCAGCACGTCGGCCTAAGAGGTCGCGGGTAGATTCATAGGCGATGTAAACCGCCAGCACAAGGAAGCAAACACCGACACTGCGCAAGGCGAGACGTTCATTGTGTTCGCGCCGTTCTTCATCCGCGTCCACGGACATGCGCCACAGCAGCACAACACCCGAAGTCACTTCGATGAAGCTGTCAATTCCGAACCCGATCAGGGATATGCTGCCGGCGAGCGCACCTGCCGTGACTGCTATCAACCCTTCAACACTGTTCCAGGCAAGCGTGAAGTATTCCAGGAACTGACCACGTCTGGCCGAGGTTTCTCTGCTGGATATCGCATCATCAGCCATGCCTGATGATAATTCAGGGCTGGCTGATGACAGCAATACCGTTAGTCGTCGAAGCTGCGGGCTCCATCCTGGAAACCGTTCTTGGCTTGCTTCCAAAGCCATTTAATGACACGAGCATCGTTGTAGCAGTACGCCAGATTATGATTCAGCGTAGAAAAACAGTGCCGCTGGCAGGTGCTTTTCATGTCGGTCAGCTGACCGCGATCGAACTTCGGCCGGTCAATGTTTCCCCAGTCGAAGGTGGAGGCATACATGGGAAAGCAAGGCGCGACTGTGCCGTCAGTGCGGATGATCACGTTGTTCTGGCCGGCACGGCAGTTCCACTCCGCGAAATGCAGCTCACCGTCGGCGTCTTGCACGATGCCCGGCATGGAAGCAAGCACTTGTTTGCCATGGCCATTACTGTTGCTGCCGTCGCCATTCCAGCCATACTTTTCTAAGTCAACGCCGGAAGACATGCGCATGAAGGCCTTGATTTCCTGAAGTCGCTGCACGGAGTTCACCATCTGGTAGCCGGACTTGTTTTTCTCGATTAGCCAATCCACCAGAGCATCTATG
This sequence comes from Terriglobales bacterium, assembly GCA_035651655.1. Taxonomy (NCBI): domain Bacteria; kingdom Pseudomonadati; phylum Acidobacteriota; class Terriglobia; order Terriglobales; species Terriglobales bacterium. The sequence goes on along the minus strand of DASRFG010000025.1, from coordinate 63,640 downwards.
TCGCGCCAGTCCTCCGGACGGATGTAGGTGGGATTGTCGGAAAGATGCTTGAAATGATCATCCTGTTCGAGCATCGGGGTCTCGTTGATGTGGTAGTCGGTGGCTACTCGGTGGTCGTGGGCGTATTCCGTGAGCATGCGTATGTCTTCGGTGTTATTGCGACAGATGTTCATATTAAAGAACACCAGGTACTCATAGACATATTGCTTGCGCAGCACGTACTCGAGGTTCTTTTGCGCCGGAACAAGGGCCTTCGGGAGGCTGGGTTTAAGGTCCCATGAGTCCATGGCGAAGTTGAAAACCGCAACCCCGGCGTCGCCTAAGCGATCGGTGACATCGGGACGGAGTAGGCGGCCATTTGTCCCGATATACACCCAGAAGCCCTTCTTTGCCGCGTAGTAAACAACCTTGTGGGCGAATTGCGGTCGCAGCAGAGGCTCCCCACCCATCAACGCAAGAACGCGGCAGCCATGATCATGGAGCCAATCAATGGAGCGGCGCGCCACATCTTCGGTCATGCCTTTCACTTTGTTGTCGAATGCCCAGCAATACCAGCAATCCAGGTTGCACTTGTACTCGAGAAAGAGGTACGAAGTAATCGGGTGGAAGTCCCCGGGCAACACCCGCGACCGCACATAGGGCAATAACCACCCACGAGCAGCGCCATAGATTCGTTTTGCGTCCCATGTGCGCCGCTCAGGAGGAGTATCGGGGCCGGGATCACTCAGTCGCTCCGGGAATCGCGGAAAGACCGGATCCGGAAGCCTCATTCCTTTCGCCGCGGCTGGCGACGGCGGAGTGGGAGTTGAGTTCATCAGGAGATCATGAATGGCAACATCAATGCGAAACTTGGCGGGGGAAGCCATGGCGAGATACCTCCGAAATACGTGATGCTCGAAGACTCTCAGCGGAACACAAACAATTTAGGGCTACGGCGCGTAAAACCGGTTTATTTTATGTCAATTGCACGGCTAGTATGCAATACACCAGAAGCACTATAAGCTGTGTTTTTGTTTAGTTTTGGACCAATATTTCCACAGGGCGATTCGCAATTGAAGGCCGTGCTCCAGGACCGTATTCACATTTGGAACTCCCTTACGAAAATAACATTTTGTTGTGACAGGCCGCTGGTATTCAGGGCCGAAGATTTTGCGTCAAGCACGGATTACAGTGTAAGTTCTTTTTGCCAGAGGTGAACATGCGCAGGTATTTGACAGTCGTTATCTTGATTTTTTGCTTCGCAGGCGCCGCGTTATCGCAAGGTGCGGGAACCGGTTCGGACAATGCTGCTGTGGCGAAGACTAATGGCGCAGCAGAGCTCCCTAAGCTGGAGAAGTTTGATCGTTCGCTGCTGGATGCCAGCAAGGATCCATGCACAGATTTCTACCAGTACACGTGCTCCAAGTGGGTGGCGGCGCATCCGATTTCGTCGGACATGCCGGTGAGCAGCACCGAGCTGCCATTATTCCTGTACAACCAGACCATCCTGCGCAATGCGCTGGAGGCAGCTGCTGCTAACAAGCAGGCGACCGGGAGCGAGCGCCAGATCGGTGATTACTGGCAGAGCTGCATGGATGAGTCCGGACGCAACGCCAAGGGAAAGACGTGGCTGCAGCCGCACCTAGGCCAAATTGCCTCGCTGAAATCCAAGAAGGACCTGCCGCGCGTGCTCGCCTACTTGCACAGGAATTTTCCTGCGAGCTGGGCAATGTGGAATGAGGACGACAATGGCACTAAGGCGCCTATTTTCGGCTTCGGCCCGGCACAGGACCTGAAAGATGCCTCCTTGATGGTTGCAGGGGTGGATCAGGGCGGGATGGCGCTACCCTCGATTGACTATTACCTGGATGGGTCGCCACAGATGAAGTCGTTGCGCGACAAATATATACAGCATGTTCAGAAGCTGCTGGTACTTGCCGGAGAACCCTCGGACCGTGCAACCGCGGACGCGAAAACGGTCCTGGAGATCGAGACCGCTTTCGCCAAAGCTTCCATGGATAACGTCACCCGGCGCAATCCAGAGAAGATCTACAACAAGCGCAGCTTGCAAGAGCTCAAGACCGCAGTGCCGGATTTTGGTTGGGACGAATATTTGAAGCTGATGGGCACACCCAGTGTCCCCTTCTACATCGTGAGCACTCCAGGTTTCCTGACTGCGGTTGAGCAGCAGATCAAGACCCGCTCGGTGGAAGACTGGCGTGCTTATCTGCGGTGGTGGATGGTGCACCGCGCGGCACCGTATCTGGGAAACGACTTTGAAGGGACTAATTTTGAATACTTTGGCACCGCGCTATCGGGCACCCCACAGATGCTGCCGCGGTGGCGGCGCTGTGTGGGATCGGCCGACCGGTACCTGGGCGAAGCCCTCGGCCAGGCCTACGTGAACATTGCTTTTCCTGCTGAGAGCAAGCAGCGCGCCAACGAGCTGGTAGGCAGGATCCGCCAGGCGCTGGTGAGCGAAATCAACGATCTGGATTGGATGAGCGATCAGACCAAGAAGCAAGCTCTGATTAAGCAAGAAGCCACCCTGCAGAAGATCGGCTATCCGGATAAGTGGCGCGACTATAGTTCGGTGAAAGTTGTCGCCGATAACTATCTCTCGAACGTGAATGCGGCTACCGGGTTCGAGGAGCACCGTCAAATCAGCAAAATCGGCAAGCCGGTGGACCGTACTGAATGGACCATGACTCCTTCAACCATCAACGCCTATGAAGACCCGCAGATGAACACCATCAACTTCCCTGCTGGTATTTTGCAGCTTCCATTTTTTGGCGGGGACCAGGACGACGCCTCAAACTACGGTGCCATTGGGATGGTGATCGGCCATGAGGCCATCCACGGCTTCGACGATCAGGGCCGCAAATTCGACGCTCGAGGCAATCTGCGCGACTGGTGGACCCCCGAAGACAGCAAGCGCTACGACGAAAAAGACAAGTGCATTGTGGACCAATACACGCAAGATATCCCCGAATATGGCGTGAAGCAGAATGGCAAACTGACCGCCGGCGAAGATACCGCTGATAACGGCGGCTTGCACCTGGCGATGCTGGCCTTGGAGGACAAATATAAGTCGATGGGTAAGTCTCTCGACAGTGCCGAGGCAGACGGACTGACACCTCGGCAACGGTTCTTTCTAGCCAACGCCTTCAGCTGGTGTTCGGATGTGCGTCCTGAAGCAGCGCGCAACCAGGTGATTACCAATCCGCACTCGTTAGATCGGTTCCGGGTAAATTGGCCGATGTCGAACTCGCCTGAATTTCAGCAGGCGTTTGGGTGCAAGCAGGGTCAACCGATGGTGCACGCCACGCAATGCCGGGTTTGGTGAGGTGACGATTTAGCAGAACCTGGTTTAGCAGAACCTGATTTAGCAGAACCGGGTAGTGCGCCAGAGAGCAAGCGTACAGCCGGCCAGCAAGATCAGCATGGCGACTGAGACGGCGAGCGCCCAACCCCAATTGATATCCATGCGGGGGAGACGCGCCATGGAGGCAAGGGCCAAGAACACGACGCTCACCACGCCGACGAGAACCCAGTCGAGGACGGTTCGACGGCTCTCCCCGGCTTCGAATTCTTTGCCTTCCATGCTGGCGCGCACGTAGCCGTCCTGAATCCCGTACTTCTTGCCTTCGCGCTCCGCGGCATCCCGCCAGCGTGAATGCTCCTTGCCAGTAGCGGAGGATAAGGCGATCGCTACCGCGCCCAGCGCCATCAGAATGCATCCGCCGATTACCTGCACATAAACCTTGTGCGCGCTGCCATGCAGCTCATGAAACACCAGAATGCCCCACAACATTCCCCAGAGCTGGTTGGTGTTGGAGAGGGGAACCCCGCGACTGATGCCCACGTATTTAGCGGCATACTGCTGGAATAAATCTCCAATTACCCACACGAAGCCTCCCAGCATCAGCCAGAAGAGCACATCGCGAGCCGTAACGAGCTCATGCCAAAGCGGAGCAGCGCCTTTGTAGCCAAGCGCCAGCACCAGCATGGTGCCCAGTTCGCCGACCGTAAAAAAGGTAATGAAGGAGAGCGGATTCATCCCAGTCAAATACGCTTTGCGGTAGGGAATATACATGGTTCCCCACAGCACTCCAGCGCCGAGAGCTGCGATGACGCCCACTGTAGCCCTTCCCGCGGCGGCCTGACTGGAGGAAGCAAAGGCCAGTAGAGTAGCTCCGCCGAACATCACGACTGCTCCACCCATCACGCCCAGCCACCGACTCCATCCCGCTTGGCGAAGTTCATTGAACAGCAGAAAACCCCAGAAGATGCCGAGTAAGCTGTTGGTGTTCCACAAGGGAAACGCGATGCTCAGACCGACATCGCGGATCGCATAGATGGTCAGGGTGTTCGCCACCGCCCACATACAACCCGCGAGCACCGCCCAAATAATGAGATGAGGCGCTTGACCCACATCCTTGCGGATGGAGTCCGTTCCGCGAACGAAGGCGGGGACACTCCAGCGCGCCAGGAACACGCCCGCTACCATGATGAGAGAAATAGTGATGGGCGAGAGGCTGGCCTGTGCCATCTTGATAGGAGCTTCGGCGCCGCCCAGCCAAGCTCCGGCGGCGAACCCACAGAAGATGCCGAGAGCCTGCAGGCTCCGCAGACGGCTTGCCTGCATCGGATGTTGAACGGCAGCAGCGGTGGCAGCAGAGTCCAAGTGTCCTCCTCGGTGTCCTTCAGTGGAGCTGATGCAAAAAGAACAGACCTGCAATCAGAACAATCAGTGGAATCCAGAAATGAATGTCGCCGATTATGGTGCTGACAATGCTGCCGGTGCGGACGGGCGCGGAGCTTCCTTTTGCTGGATCAGTCACGCTTGTCTCCTTCAGTTCAGGCGCCCGGTGCTTTGACCAAGGGAACCCGCGGGTCCATCTGCTTCCAGGTAGAGCGCACCCAGACGTGATCGGGATCTTCTGTATTGGAGAGCTGGCGAGCGCTCCCCGCCAGGCAATTCAGGTAATAGACGTTGTATCCATGGCCGGCGACTACAGGATGAAAACCGTCCCGAACCAGGACCACATCGCCATCCCGGGCAGTGACCGTGAGATCGCGCGTCCCGTCCCGCGTGTAGAGGCGCTGGTGAGCGTAGCCCTCCGGGCGATCGATGCGATAGTAGTAAATTTCGTCGAGGTCAACTTCGGCCGGGGGGTTGTGTACGTCATGCTTGTGCGGCGGGAAGCTGGACCAGTTTCCGCTCGGGGTATAGACCTCCACCAGCATGAGTTTATCCGCGGGAAACTCCGGCGGCATCACGTCTACGATTTGGCGAGAGGCATTGCTGCCCCCGCGAAGACTGGTGTTGACATCCTTGGGAGTGATTAAACGTGGTTGCAGTTTCGCCGTTGAGGGCACGCGGCATTCGGCAAATTCGCATGCCGTTTCAGCCTTCAGCTGCAGGTGATTTCCTGCTGGCAGGTAAACCGCATACGGAAGGCCGTCAAATACATTTTTGCGCTGCCCGATCCGCTGTTGCCCCTGACCCCAGTCGGCAACGCATTTGCCACCCAGAATTACGATGGCGGCTTCTTCCTTCTCGGTGCGCAGGCTCCATTCACCTGCCGGAGCCAGCCGGTGAACGAAAAAGCTCATCCACTGCCACTTTGCTTGTTGGCGTGGCAGGCTGAGCAAATCACCATTCCCATGGGCGGATGGTTGCGAATGAACCAGGAAGTCTTCCAGCTTCATGATCTTTCCCGTTTGGTCCGGCTTGGTGCCGAAGCGGTCTGCACCTGGGACTCATTGTCCTGTGGAAAAAAGTAGCGTTCCTTGCGCTTCGCCTCAGCATAGAGGCTCTGGGCAGCCCGAACATTTTCTATCTTCGAAGTCTCTGCGATCGGCACATCCCACCAGGATTCGAAACCGGGAACGCGCTTGTTGATGTCAGTCTCGATGACCACGACCGAGGTGCGGTCGTTGTTCTTCGCCTGCTTGAGCGCTTCCTGCAACTCCTGTCGGGTGTTTGCCCGCACCACGCGCGCCCCAAGACTGGCGGCATTGGCTGCCAGATCGAGCTTGATCACGTCGCCATTCAGGCCGCCGTTGCGGCGATAACGATACTCCGTCCCAAAACCGCTACTGCCACACGCACGGCTTAGTCCTCCGATGCTGCTGAAGCCGTGGTTATCGAGCACAACAATGTTTAATTTGTATCCCTCCTGGAGGGAGGTGACGATCTCCTGCGACATCATCAGGTAAGAGCCATCGCCGACCAGCACGTAAACTTCGCGGTCGGGATCGGCCATTTTGACGCCCAGCCCACCGGCAATTTCATATCCCATGCAGGAATAGCCGTACTCCAGGTGATAGCCCTTGGGATCGCGGGTGCGCCACAGCTTATGCAGGTCGCCAGGCAAACTTCCGGCCGCACAGACCACCACATCGCGCGGGCCGCTGAAGCTGTTGACGGCGCCAATAACCTCGCCCTGGCCGATGGGCAAACCGCTGGGCTCGGTGTAAATGCGCTCGACTTGTTGGTCCCACTCCTCACGATAGCGCGCAATGCGGCGCGCATAGCGCTCGTCCACGGAGTAATCGTCGAGCGCGGCTTCCAGTTCGTCCAGGGTGGCGCGGGCATCGGAGACAACCGGCAGAGCGGAATGCTTGTAGGCGTCGAATTCCGTAATGTTGATGTTGATGAAGCGTACTTCCGGGTTTTGGAACGCAGTTTTGGAGGCAGTAGTGAAGTCGGAGTAGCGAGTACCGACGCCGATGATCAGGTCGGCTTCGCGCGCCAGAATATTTGCGCCGGGCGTCCCCGTAACGCCGATTGCCCCAAGCGATTGAGGATGATTGTACGCAAGAGAGCCCTTCCCTGCCTGGGTCTCGCTCACGGGAATGCCAGTGCGGTCGGCAAAACGCGCGAGCACTTCGGTGGCATCGGAATAGATCACACCTCCGCCGGCCACGATCAGCGGTTGCTGTGCGGAACGGATCCATTCGATGGCGGTGCGAAGAATGTCGGCGTCTGCCCGCGGGCGCGCAATAGTCCAAACGCGCTTCTCAAAGAACTCTGCCGGATAGTCGAAGGCTTCTGCCTGAACGTCTTGCGGCAGCGCGAGGGTGACCGCGCCGGTATCAGCCTGCGACGTCAAAACACGCATGGCTTCTGGTAAAGCAGTAAGAATTTGTTCGGGACGCTGAATGCGGTCCCAGTAGCGGGACACTGGCTTGAAGCAATCGTTGACCGAAATGTCCTGCGACGACGAAGACTCGAGTTGCTGCAACACAGGGGCTACGTTACGGCGCGCAAAAATGTCCCCGGGCAGCAAGAGCACTGGTACGCGATTGATGGTGGCAACTGCGGCGCCGGTAATCATGTTAGTAGCGCCCGGGCCGATGGAGCTGGTACAGGCGAGGGTCCGCAGGCGATTGCTCATCTTTGCAAAGGCGGCGGAGGTGTGCACCATGGCCTGTTCGTTACGGCAGAGGTAGTACGGGAAGTCGGGATTCTCCTGCAGCGCCTCGCCGATGCCGGCGATATTGCCATGGCCAAAGATTCCAAAGCAGCCGGCGAAGAAGCGATTCTCTTTGCCGTCACGCTCCACGTACTGCTGCTTCAGGAATTCGATGAGGGCTTGCGCCATCGTAAGTCTTCGGGTCATATTCGAGTCCTCTGCTATTCCGAAACCGCCTTAGCGGCGAAAACCTTGTCAATCATTGCGACCGGCTCGTTCACCGAAGTTCGCTTCCTGAGCATGAATCCACAGGATTCCCTGACCCGCAACTCGGGCGGCAATTTAAGCTCGACAAAGCGGGTATGTTTGCCAGAAATGCGGTCCAGCAGCATCTGCACGGCGGCGGCGCCGATCTCGTATTTGGGAAGCTCCACAGTAGTCAATCGCGGCCGAAAACAACTGAGCCAGGGATAATCGTCGAAACTCGCCAGCCCGAAATCCGCGGGACAGCTCAAACCTATTTCCTCCGCCGCCTTCATAACGCCAACCGTCATCAGGTAATTAGCGACAAATATGGCATTGGGCTGGCGTGGGAGCAACGCTATGCCGGCACGGTAACCGGACTCGATGTGATAGTCGCCTTCGACCACCAACTCGGGCTCATATTGCAATCCATGCATCTCGAGTGCTTTGCGAAAACCGTGCCAGCGCGCCTTGCCGTTGCTGACGTTCAAGGGACCACTTACCAGCGCGATCCTGCGATGCCCGATACGGGCCAGATGGGAAACCGCTTCAAAGGCTCCCTTTTCGTCGTCCGTGACAACGGCGTCACTCTTAAGGTCTGAGGAGGTACGCATTAAGAGCACAACCGGGACCTTGGAATCCGCCAGCAATTTTTGCAAAGACGCGCTTAGGTGACCAGGAGCTTTGTTAAGCAAAATTCCGTCCACCCGTTTTGAGAGCAATAGTTCCAGATACTGCTCTTCTTTGTCGCGCTGGTCATCGCTATTACAAAGCAGCACACTGTATCCCGCCTTCTGCGCGGCATCTTCGGCCCCTCGCACCAGCAGCGGGAAAAATGGGTTAACGATGTCGCGTAACACAATTCCTATGCTGAAAGTCTGGCGCTTGGCGAGACCGCGAGCCAGGAGGTTGGGACGGTAATTCAGCTTCTGAACGGCGGCCTCAACCCGGCGGCGGAGGGTTGCACTTACCTGGCCGTTGTTGTTGACTACGGCCGAGACCGTGAACACCGACACGCGCGCGTGGCGGGCAACATCATAGATATTGATCGCTTTGTGAAGCCTTTTCTTGCGAGGCTTGCCTTTCATCACACTCTCCCTGAAAGCTAAACCGCAGCCGTTCCCGCCGCGCTGTTCATGACTTCTTCCAACTCGTCCAGCCGAGGCATGGCGTCCGAGCAGCTAACCCGGCTGACAACCACAGCCGCTGCGGCATTTCCATAACGCAAACACTCGGCCAGCGGGTGTCCCTTGTAAAGCGCGTATAGAAAGCCGCTGGCGAAGCCGTCCCCTCCGCCGATGGCGCACGTGACCGGCATGGGGAAAGGACCGGCCGAAAAAAACTCGGTATGTGTGTGCGCTTCTACTCCTCTTGGCCCCAGTTTGCGGATCAACAAGTTCACGCCGGAATCCAAGACCGCGGCGACCTGCGATTTGCAGTCTGTTTTGCCGGTGAGGATTGCCAGTTCCTCTTCGTTGGCAAAAACCACGTCCGCTAATGGCAGAACAGTATGCGCAAGCCGACCGGCGGCTTCCGGAGAAGGCCAGGAGTTGGCGCGGTAGTCCACATCAAACACTGTGCGCAGCCCGGCGGAGCGAGCGGTCTTCAAAGCTTCCATCGCGGATTCGCGTGAGGGAGAAGCCGCCAGGGTTGTTCCGTTCGTCACAAACATACCGGCCCTCTTGATTTGCTCCCGCTCGGCATCACCCACCACCACCTGCATGTCGGCGGGATTGCTGCGATAGAACACCTGGGAAAAGTTGTGAGGCGGAGAAACTTCGCTCAAACAAAGAGAGGTGTTGTAACCCTCGACCAGACGCACACAGCTGGTATTTATCTTCTCCCGTTTTAGAAAGTCGAGCAGGTAGCTGGCCAGCAAATCTTTACCGATCGCGCTGATGATGGCGACCCGCAATCCCAGCCGCGCCAGTCCCACTGCGGTGTTGGCGCTGGAACCACCTAAATGACGCGAGAAGTGTTCGACCTCACCCAAAGGACGGTTATGTTCGATCGCATAAAGGTCATAGCCTATGCGACCTAGAACACAGACGTCCAAAGGAGGTGGGGTCATTGTTGCCGCCTCCGGCGGGACGCACTGCCGTTGGATCGGGGAGCAACCAGTACAGGAACGTTGCTCTCCAGCAGCTGCACTGCCTGGTCGAAGCTGATGCCGCGATGAATCAGTGCCGTAAGTGCGCGGCACATCGGCAGCGGATCACGGTCCTGGGGAAAAAGTAGATTGCGCCCAATCACCGCTCCACGGACGCGGGGGCTGGAACTGAGTCCCGCAGCGAAGTCTCTGAGGGTCTCGACTGGGCTTTCGCGGGCTGGTCCGCCAAGAAGAAGGATGGGCAAGGTTGTGGAACGGCAAACGCGTGCGAAGTTCTCCACGTACGGGAGCTTCAACCAAACGTGAGCGGACGATTCGCCCAGTGCGGCTGCAATTCCGCAATGCCGCACCAAAGCGGCAGCGTCCTGAATGGTGTGATAGCCATCTGCCCCGCGTTTAACCTCAAGCGCTTCGACAAAGGCGGGAAGTTTATGGCGGCGCAGTGCATTCACGGCTTCGGCGCAAGCCTGGATGGTTCGGCCCGAAGCCGGATCCTGAGGATCCAGGCGGTACAGCATTTTCCCGCCATCGCAGCGCAGTCGGGCGATACCTTCAGCGGTCATGCCGGTGAAGGTATCGTCCATTTCAAACGCCGTACCGGAAAGGCCACCTCGGTTCATACTGCCCACCAGTACGCGGCCATCAAGGAATCCGCCGCCCTTTTTATCGCGCTCCAAATGGGAAAGGATGAGCAGGTCGTCAATCAGGTCACTAGTAGCAAGAATGCCGTCCAGGCCTGGGTCCTCCAGCAGGCGGCGAACCCGGGCCAGCAACTGGTAACGGTCACCCATGGCAAGTTGATCATTGCGAATTTTGGTGACGCCGCGTCCCGCATGGTCTGCCGCCACCAGGGCCAGTTTTCCATCAGCGGTCAACCGCGAACGCCGTTTGCGGCGCCGGGCCTCGCGTTCAACAATCTCGGGATGATGCACGCGAATTTCGGTGATCTGGTCGAACAGGCTGAGCGGCAGCGACTTCTCCGGGTTAAATGTTTCGGGTTGAGCCAGCACTGCAGCCGTTTGGAGAAAACTCATCATCAATTTTCAAACTCCTAGTTTTTTTAGAAAGGTCCGTCCGGCAACTGCATTATCCAAGGGCGCAGTGGCATTGCGTCCACCAGCAAGCACGTCTTGCTCAACCACAACCCAGCCATCAAACCCGTTTTTGCCGATAGCCTGCAAGATGCCGGGAAAGTCCACGACACCTTTTCCCAAAGGAGCAAATACTCCCCGTCGAACGGCAGCGTAAAAGTCCAGGCGCTTGTCGCGGGCTTCTTCCAGGCGTTTCTTGTCAATGTCTTTCAAGTGCAGACAGCGCAGGCGGTCCAGGTAGCGAGCCAGCACCGCGACCGGGTCCCCGCCGCCGAAAACACAGTGCCCGGTGTCGAGACACAAGCCCAGATCGTTCGGAGCAAATAAAGAGAACAGGTGCTCAATTTCTTCAGGCGTCTCTATATGAGTGCCGGCGTGATGGTGGAAAGCGAGACGCAAACCGAACTTGCCGCATATATTCAGCACCTCAGTGATGGCATGTTTCGCTTGACGCCAATCTTTCTCGGTGTAGGAGTGCTGCTGCGTCTTCGAAGCGCGTCCGGCGACCGCCGAGCGTTCGGCGGTAATCTCATCGGAAAGAATCAGAAGATGGCACGCCAGGTCATTCAAGAGTTTCGCGGTTCGCTCTACTTGCTCAAGACCTGGCTTGAGAGCTTCGGCGTTCGCCAACTCGAAGGCAATGAATGCCGAGCACAGGGTCAATTTTCGGCGCTCTAATTCTTTCTGCAAGGCGGAAGGGTCGCTGGGCAAAAAACCAAAGGGGCCGAGCTCGGTCCCGGCATAGCCGGCTTGTGCGATTTCGTCCAGCACACGTGTGTAGGGGTATTCAGGTGGAAGTGGTACGGATTCCATAATCCCCCAGCTCACCGGTGCGCTAGCTGCCCGAATCGTCATAAGTTTTATCTGGAATTCGCCATCTCCGTCTGCATCTGCGGTGGCACTAACACCGAACGCGACTGTCGCTGAGAAGCATCGGCTGCCAATGCAATTGCCAGGGCCTTGCGCGCGTCCTCTCCGGTTACGCTCGCCGGCTTCTCCGCCAAAATCCGTTGTACGAAATCACGCACCTCGTTCAAGTAGGCGTCGGCGAACCGCACCAGGAAGTGGTCCACAACGTCGTGGCTCACTCCATCCGCGGTCAACACGCTGAGAGCGGTCTGGCGCAGATAGCCGATGCGGAGGGTGGCTTTTGATCCCACCACTTCTGTAAAAATGTCGTATCCGTAGCGGCTCTGCCGGAACGATTCGACGTTGCCGATGGCGCCGCCCTCAAACCGCAGATTCACGATTCCCGCGTCCAGTTCACCCAGCTTGGCGATCTCAGGATTGGCCAGCATCCCGCCAAAGGCATGCACTTCCAGCACCTCATCGCGCATCAACCATCGCGCGAGGTCGAACTCATGGATGGTGGAATCCAGAAACAACGTGCCGCTGCCCGACTTATAAAAACTGAGTGGGGGCGGTTCGCGATCGCGGCCAATTGCCTTAAAGATGATGGGTGTTCCGATCTCTCCCGCTTCGATCCGGCGATGGGCCTCACTGTAAGCGGGATCGTAGCGGCGCATGAACCCGACCTGCAGAACAATGTGGCTTTTGCGGGCGGCAGCTATGGCGGCATCAACCCCTTCCAGGGTCATGGCCAGCGGTTTTTCGCACAGGATGTGCTTGCGAGCTGCAGCGGCGGTCTCGACCGCAGCCAAGTGAAACTTTGACGGCGAGGCGATAACCACCGCGTCGATATCTTTGCGTTCTACCAAGGCCTCGACGCTGGGATAGGAGTGCTCAATCTCAAGGTCCGCGGCCAGACGACGCGCAGCCTCCAGATCCACGTCGGCAACCGCAATCAGTTTCGCTTCTGGGATGCGGGAACGCAGGTTCTCAGCATGGCATCTTCCCATGCGCCCGGCCCCAACCACCCCTACACCTAATTTGGCCATTGTCGTTGACTCGCATCCATGCCGGATGGCTCATCAAGGGAAATTTCCTAATCGCTTAGAGGGCAACCGAGAATTCACCTGCGCCCTTGCAACAGTCCCGCTGGATTTACGCCTTTGCAGCTCGGAATGTCAAGATTTTTCTGACCGGCGGAAACCCCTATTGCCATGTTCCCTAACAGCTTAGGGCAATTTCGCGATTCTGCCAACAGAAACTATGCAGCCCCTCGGAAGGTGGGTCGTACCGGGCCGGATCTCGGCGCGCTGACTGGCTAGGCGAACCCTACAAGCGGTGTGAAATCTATTACACTTTCGGCATGGCGGTCGCGCAGACTAATCCCAGCGGTAGCTCTTCCCATCTGGTAAGAGCCGTCTTACAGGCTGAGAAGTTGATCCGCCCACACATTCGGGAAACTCCACTCGAACCTTCGGCCTATTTGAGCGACGCCGCGAACTGCGAGGTTTACCTCAAATTAGAGCACCTGCAGCACACGGGATCGTTCAAATTGCGGGGTGCGATGAACAAGGTTTTCTCGCTCTCCCCTGAGCAACTGAAGGCAGGCATTGTTGCGGCTTCCACGGGAAACCACGGCATGGCAGTCTCCTACGCCGCACAAAAACGCGGTCTGACTCCCACCATTTACATGAAGGGTGGCGCCTCCCCCGATAAGGTCGCTCTGATCAAGTCCTTTGGTGGGAAGGCGGAATTCTACGGCGATAATCCGGTAGACGCCGAGAATCATGCGCGTGAGATCTCACGACAGACCGGCCAAGTCTTCATCTCGCCATACAACGACCCGCAAGTGATTGCCGGACAAGGCACCTTGGGGGTAGAAATCTATCGGCAGCTTGATTCCGTGGACGTGGTGTTTGTCGCAGTGGGTGGCGGTGGCCTGATTTCGGGAATGGCCAGCTATCTGAAGTCGGTAAAACCGGGAGTGAAGGTCGTGGGATGCTGGCCCGAAAATTCACGGGTGATGTATGAGTGCATCAAGGCCGGACGGGTGATTGATTTTCCCGAGCAGCCGACGATTTCTGATAGCACTGCGGGCGGTGTGGAGGATGGCGCGATCACAGTAGACCTTTGCCGCGAGTTGATTGACGATTTTGTGTTGGTCTCGGAGCGCGAAATTGTGGATGCCATGCACCTGATCTTGCGCCACGAGCGCTGGATGGTAGAGGGGGCCGCCGGTGTGGCGGTTGCGGCATTGCTGAAGCGGAAGTCGGCTTACTCGGGAAAGAAGGTGGTGCCGCTTCTTTGCGGGCGAAACATTCCGTTCGAGAAGATGAAGGCGGTGTTTGAACCGGCGATTCACCACCAAAGCCAGGAAGGAGCACGAGGTTAACACCAGGTGCTTCCCTGGGCTCAGTACTGACCACTGGCAGAACTAACTCTCAGTTCTTGTGACCGTGGCGCTCGCACGCCTCGACGGTCTTGCTCGGATCGACGGCCTCTCTATCCACCTGCTCGTTGATGATCTTGCCCGACTTGTCTATGAGGAAGGTGGCTCGCCGGGCGGTTTCCATGGAAACACCGTCAACGTCCTCTTTCTTGGCGAGGCCGTACTTGCGGGTGACTTCCCCACCCCAGTCTCCCAAGAGGGGAAAATTGACGCCGGTTTGTTGGGCGAAAGCAAAATTCGAGAAGGGGCTGTCCATACTCACACCCAGAACCTGGGTGTCGGCGGCTTCCAGCTTGCCAATATTCTGCTGGAAAGCCTTCATTTCCTTGGCTCAACCGCCGGTAAATGCAAAAACATAAAATGCCAAGGCCACATTTTTCTTGCCCCGGAACTCGTGCAACGACACTTTCTTCAGGTCCTTGCCGTCGAAGCTCAGCAAGGTGAAGTCAGGGGCGGAGTCTCCAACTTTCAGCCTGAGCGGCGGGTCTTTCTCTGGTTTCGTGTTGGCCTTCTTTTGAGCAGCGAGCAGCTGGGCTGAGAACTGCGGCTGCATAAAAGCGGTGGCCAAAATGCAGCCCATCATTATCAGAAGCTGTTTTTTCATAGGCAAGTCCTTCAAGCGCCGAGCTTAATCTTTTAAGAAACGGCAGTCAACGATGGTTACTGCGGTGACCGGAGTTGCGGTTGCCGAAGACACCGTTCTAACAGTAAAGTCTTCTCCATACAGTTTTCATCCAACGCTCGCCGCAAAATACGGAAAATACAGGCCCCGGAATGAGTCTGAACACGGTCAACGCTATTTTCTACCGGGTAGTGGAGCGGCAATCCGGCCACGCCATGCTTTCCAAGCAAGCCGGAAAGTGGACCCCGATTTCATCCAGCGAGTTCTACCGTGCGGTGGCGGGAGTGGCGCGCGCACTGCAGGACGAGGGAATAGGTAAGGGCGACCGGGTCGCCATCCTGAGCGAAAATCGAGTGGAATGGGCGGTGGCGGATTTTGCCACCCTGCTGCTGGGCGGAGTGGTGGTGCCGATCTACTGCACCTTGACCTCGGAGCAGACGGCGCAGCTCCTGAATGACGCTGGCGTGAGCGTTATCTTCGTGTCTACGGCGGACCAGCTGAAGAAGTTTCTGTCCATCAAAGATAAGACCCAGGTACGAAAAGCCGTGATCATGGATGATGTCGGTGGGACAGATGCCGCGTCCATGCATCTCCTGATGAGCGCTGGGCCGCACGAGCGTGATGGCAAACTCAATGAGCGAGCCGCGAGCATCGGGCCCGATGACCTGGCCACCATTATCTACACGTCGGGCACAACCGGGACACCAAAAGGGGCGATGCTGACGCACGGCAACCTGGCTTCGAACGTGGAGTATTCGTTGCGCTCATTCCCCTTCACCGAGGAAGACGTTTATGTCTCGTTCTTGCCGCTAGCGCACGTAACTGCGCGCCACGTGGACTATTCCTGCTTCTATCATGGCATCACCATTGCGTACTGCTCGTTCCTTGATCAGTTGCCCGCAACCCTGCTGGAGGTCAGGCCGACAATGTTTGTTGCCGTTCCGCGGGTGTACGAGAAGATCTATGCCCAAGTGCAGCAGAAGACCCGCAGCGGGTTGAAGCGAGCGATCTATAACTGGGGAATAAAGGTTGGACACGCGCATCGCGACCAGACACTGAATGACCGCCGGCCGTCGTCGCTGAGCTGGAGGCTGGCGAATATTCTGCTTTATTCCCAAGTACGAAAAGGAATGGGCGGACGCGGTCGGATTTTTTTCTCGGGTGGTGCTCCGCTGGGCCGCGATCTCGGGGAGTGGTTTGCGGACCTCGGCATTCGCATTGACGAAGGCTACGGCCTCACTGAGACGTCCCCCATCATGGCACTGAACAATCCCCAGGCGCACAAGCTGGGAACGGTGGGCAAGCCGCTGGAGAATGTGGAAGTAAAGATTGCCGAGGATGGGGAGATTCTCGTCCGCGGGCCATCGGTTTTTAAGGGCTACTGGAACCTACCGGAAGAGACGCGCAACGCCTTTGTGGACGGCTGGTTCAAGACGGGCGACATTGGGGCGCTCGATAATGAAGGGTTTCTCAGGGTAACCGACCGCAAGAAAGACCTGCTTAAGACCTCCGGCGGAAAGTTCATCGCGCCCCAGCCCATAGAGAAGGCGTTGATATTGAATCCGATGGTAGGAGCTGCAGTCGTGCTGGGCGACCGGCGGAAATTTCCCTCGGTCGTAATTGTCCCGCAGTTTTCGATTTTGGAGGATTGGGCAGGCGCTAACGGCATAGCTTTTTCATCGCGGGAAGAACTGGTCGCGAACCCCAAAGTACGCGCGCTTTACGAAGGAATTGTGGCAGACTTAAACCGCCGACTCGCCCGTTACGAGCAGCTCAAGAAATTTTTGCTGCTGCCGAATGAGTTCTCAATTGCCGATGGAACCCTCACACCCAGCATGAAGCAGCGCCGTCACCGCATTGAGGAACTCTACCGTCGTCAGATCGAGGAGATGTATGCCGAGCCGGCGGTGGCAGCTTTGGAAGCCAGGTCTTGAGGCCTCTCTGCCGCAAAAGAAGGCCGCCGGTTGCCGCTAACTGGTGTAGCATTTATTGAAGCTCATGGGCACTGGTCTCCGCAAATCGGCGTTGCTGGCTGCGGTAGCGGCAATGGTGTGCCTTTCTGCCGTTACCACACGGGCACAAACCCCTTCCGACCCGCAAAGTGACGACACCAAGTCCTGGCATGCCACCCGCGAGCAACAGAATGTTTCTGGAGACCTGTACCCGACCCGCACTACGGAAAGCCACACCCTCATTAATGGACGCACTATTGACAAAGAAACAGTAGAAGGCCGTGATTCTGAAGGGCACTACCACCCCTATTACGATACGGAAAAAGAGTCCACGAAAGTGGACGCCAGCACCACCCGGACCGTGGAGCGCGTGTTCGCCCGAGGCCCAACGGGCGAGAGAAAGCTGATCCGCGTAATCGAGGAAGAATCGCGCAGCCTACCCGGTGGCGATGAAAAGGTATTTCGAACCACGTCGAATCTGGATTTACAGGATCGGCTGCAGGTAGTGACTCGCGAGAATCGGGAGACGAAGCAGGTGAGCCGCGACGTGCGCGAGACCAATACGACGGTATCCTCTCCGGACGTTAACGGCGGCTTTTCGCCCACGGTGAAGACGCAAGAACGCGAGACCCGCAAGAACGACAACACCATCGAATTTCGTAAATCAACTTTGTTGCAAGCCGGCGACGGAAACTGGCAAGTGCATGAGATTCGTGAAGGCACGATCATAGAAGACAAGAGCGAAGGTGGTAAGCACACCACAAAAGAGGAACGGGTCTCGCGGCCGGACGGCAATGGCAATCTGGCGGTGGTAGAGCGAACGGTCACAAAATCGGACGCGGCCGCTGGCGAGAAGAAGCAAAAAGTAGAGAAATATTCGAGCAACATCCCGGGGACAGCGGCGGATGGCAGCTTGCGGCTCGAGCAGCGTGTCTCAACCGTAACTCAGCTGGGTGCCAACGGCGAGCAGAAGACCGAAGAACAGGTTGAGCAGCGCAATTTAGGAAATCCGAGCTTTGGCCTTCAGCCCGCGCAAAAGACAATTGATATTGTCCGCACCAACCTAAGTGGCGGAACTGAAGAAACCCTGACCATCCAGATCCCAGGCCCTGGCGCGGGGCCGACTACGGTCTGGGTGGATACCAAAAAATCAGACAAGAAATCGGCGGTCCAAGTGGATACCAAGCCCGTGGACGCGAAGCCTTCGGCCAAGCCTCATTAGCTCACCCGGCTGCTCTATGGAATTGAGCGCCAACCTACCCTTACAATACCCCCATGGACGCCTTAGTCATCGCCGGACGGCAATTTCACTCGCGGCTTATCGTCGGCACCGGAAAATACAAGTCATTCCAGGAAACTGCGCGGGCCATCGAGGCCAGTGGCGCGGAGATGGTGACGGTAGCCGTGCGCCGGGTGAATCTGGACCGCAGCAAGGAATCGCTGCTCGACTACATTGACGCGGAAAAATACTTTCTGCTGCCCAACACTGCCGGGTGCTACAGCGCCGACGAGGCCATTCGGGCCGCGCGCCTGGCGCGCGAAGTAGGCCTTTCAGACTGGGTAAAGCTGGAGGTGATCGGCGACGAGCGCACCCTCTATCCCGACGTGCAGGCGACGCTCGAGGCGACTCGCGTCCTGGTAAAGGAAGGCTTTACCGTTCTTCCCTACACCTCAGATGACATTGTGGTTGCGAAGCGGCTGATTGATGCAGGCGCGGCCGCGGTCATGCCCCTTGGCGCACCTATCGGCAGCGGCATGGGAATCCAGAACCAGGCCAACATTCGCATCCTTCGCGAAATGATTACCGGTGTTCCGCTGATTGTTGACGCCGGTGTGGGAACCGCGTCCGACGCGGCCATAGGCATGGAACTGGGCGCCGATGCCGTGCTGATGAATTCTGGCATCGCCAACGCTCAGGAGCCGGTGCTGATGGCTGAAGCCATGAAAAATGCCGTGATTGCCGGACGAACGGCCTATCTCGCCGGCAGGATGACCAAAAAGCTGTATGCCACCGCAAGCTCGCCGCTGGAAGGCGTGGCGCGATAGTGGGGACTCACGCCTCAACGCCAGAGCCGCGTTAGGAAGCGACTCTGCCGCTGGCATCAACGTGGTCCGTGCGGATAGCGCCCTATCAATGTGGGCTTTAGCCCCTGTGCGATCATCCACGTCTATAAAAAATACGCCTAGCTGGATTACAAGCGCAGCCCCCCGCCAACCAACAGCTCCTCCCCTGTGATCCAGCCCGAGTCTTCAGAGGCCAGGAAAAGTGCCGCGCTGGCAATGTCCTCCGATGTACCCATGCGGCCGAGTGGAGTGCGACTCACGACATAGTCCTGGAAATCCGTGTTGTGATTTTGACTTAGCATGGTCCGAACGCCTTCAGTGTCGGTGGCGCCGGGAGCTAGAGTGTTCACACGAATCTTGCGCGGCCCGAGCTCTTGAGCTAAGGAACGAGTGATCACATCCACGGCTCCTTTGGTCGCGCTATACACAGAAGCGCCTGCAGGTGGAGTTTTGGAGACTATGGAACTGATGTTGATAATGGAGCCGCCTTTGTCGCCGATAATCGCCGCAGCCTCTTGCGTGGCCAGCAAAAGCCCAAGCACGTTGGTGTCAAAATGCTTGCGGAAATGCTGCTCGTCTATGGCCTCCAGAGGTTTCAAATCATAAATGCCGGCATTGTTCACCAGGACATCAACCGTTCCGTACGCCTTCTTGGTCTCCTGAAAGAGCTTTTTTACCTGGTCCTGTTTGGAGACATCGGCCTGGACAGCCACTGCCTTGCCGCCATTGGCTTCAACAGCTTTGACAACTTTTTCTGCGCCGGCTTTGTCCGTGGAGTAATTCACCACCACGTTGGCGCCTTCAGAACCCAGCTTTGCCGCGATGGCTGCGCCAATTCCCTTCGAGGCCCCGGTTACGACCACAACTTTTCCTGTGAGCTTACCCATACGTCCTCCTGCATCGAGCTCGTTGCCTATAGTTCGATGACTGTCTAACTGATGAGCGCGGGAAGAAAAGGATTCAGCCGGTTGTGGAAAACTAAAGTTTGGAGAGGGTGGCGAGGTAGTCGTTCCAGACCTTTTTCCGCACTTTCATGTGCATAAACTTCGAAGTCTTCCGTAGGTTAATCAACCCCGCCCGGCTCAATTCCTTAAGATGGTAGGAGAGCGTGGCGGCACTGATGGGCAAATCGCAGCGCAGGTTCATGCACGCGAGCTCATCCTGGGCGGCGATACGGGAGAGGATCTGGTACCGCATGGGATCGGCCAAAGCTTTGGTAATTCGGTGGAATTGCGATTTGGTCACAGTGTGATTCTATTATGACCTCAGCTAGAGCTGAGTTCCTGGCGAGCCAAGCTCGCCCGGGCAGCCGAGGGCGGCTGCCCCACGCAATCTGAAATAGAGGGCGCCGCGCCGGGCGCGACCTAAATAAAAAGGCAGCCCGCAGGCTGCCTCGGAACTGAACATTCATTCGAACCGCCAACTACTCAGTGCATATCCTTCATCTCGCCTGCTTTCTTGTCGCCCTTCATGGCCAGCATCTTGACGCTGTCCACATGAAGAGTGTCGTTTTCCACCGAACCCTTCACTGCCACATGATGACCCATGTGGTCTTTTAAAGTGTCAGCATTATCCACGTTCAGGACCTTGTGATCTTTGTCGGTGACGAACACCGTCTTTTCGCCGTTGCCGACGCATTTGTTCCCGCAATTTTCGTGCCCAGCAGCCGCCCCTTTGGCGCCGCACTTGGAGTCACTGACCCAGCCCTTCACAGTTGAAGCCTTGTCGGCGTCCTTCGCCACCGCCACTACCACCAGACAACACACCACTGACATGACCAGCAAAACCAGCAGCAGTTTCTTCATAGAATCGCTCTCCTGTTAAGTTAAAGAATCACTTTAAGTTACAAGTTCCGCCGGTGGAACTCGACTCCAGCGGCGCACGGTCGCAACACCAGCCACGACGAGGAAGAATCCCCTTTTACTCCGGCCCGCTCGCGACCGCAAGCAGAATCCACCTTTGCAACTTGAACACTCAGGTTCCACTGAAAAGACCAACAAATGTTTAAAAGGTTACGATTATTTTCTTGCGGAATTTGTGGGAGGCAGGTCACGCCGGGATTCCGGGACCACGTAAACCACTTCTCCAGGCCGCGCATAGCGCAATTGTTCGCGTGCCTCTTTTTCAATGGCCTGGGGATCGGACTTCAGTGCCTGGATTTCGTGCATGTAGCGGTCGTTTTCTTGTTGTAATTGTTTAAGCTCAACCTGCAAGCTGCCGTATTCCGAGCGCTTTTGTTGGTACACGACCATCCCATTGGCGCCGAAGATGACGTGCAGTCCCAGCCACATGGCCAGCACTCCGATACCGCCGGTGGCCAGCTTGCGCCGGCGCAGGTAGAGAGCTCGGGCAATTGCCGCTGCGCGTTGGGTGGAAGCTTCCCCAGATTGGAACTTTATTCGAATATCCATTTCTCCGCTGCAGCCATTAGTTTGTCTAAGCCTTCCGCAGTCCGCGCTTCGGCATACACCCGCACCACCGGCTCCGTGCCGGAAAGGCGATAGCACACCCACGAGCCGTCGTCGAGCACCAGCTTTAATCCGTCGGTGCGGACCACCTGCTCTACTTTATGACCGAAAACTTCGCGCGGCTCGGAACTCAGCTTTGTAGTGAACTTCTGTTTCACCTCCGGCGTCAAGCGGAAGTTCTCGCGCCGGGGATAAAAGGAACCAACTTTGCCAAATAGTTCACGTAATTGTTGCTGCAGTGGCTTGCCGCGGCGGGCCACCATCTCACAGCAAAGCAATCCCGCGAGAATTCCGTCTTTTTCCGGCACGTGATAACGGATGGAAAGTCCGGCACTCTCCTCGCCGCCAATGCAGATCTTGTCCTGCTTGATCAGTTCGCCGATGTATTTGAAGCCGACTGGCGTCTCGTGGAGCTCGATCTTTTGTTTGTCGGCGATGGCGTTGATGAGGTTGGTAGTGGCAACCGACTTTGCCACACCGTTGCGCCAGCCGCGGGTCTCCACCAGGTAATCGAAGAGTAGAGCGATGATGTAATTGGGTTGAATGAAGGTCCCATCCTGGTCGAGGATGCCAAAGCGGTCAGCATCGCCATCGGTAGCGATGCCGATGTGGGCTTTGATCTCGCGCATTTTGTCGCGCAGCATGGAAAGCAAGTGGTCGTCCGGTTCGGGAGCGTGCCCCCCGAAGAGAACGTCGCGGTAGTTGTGAACGGTGGCCACGCTGATGCCGTCCTGCTCAAGCAGGCGATCGGGGTACTCACGCGCGGCGCCGTAAAAGGGATCGAAGCCAATACGAAGGCCCGCTTTTTTTATGGAATTCAGATCTACGATTTCGGCGAGTCGCGTGAGGTAGGCGGGACGAACGTCAATGGTCCGGGACTCGGCAGGGGTGGAGGTTTGAGCCGTGCTCGGAGCGCCGCCGGAGTCCGCCGCCGCGATCTCCGCCTCAATCTTCTTGGTGACCTCTGGCAACGCCGGAGCGCCATCCGGCGTGGAAAATTTTATGCCGTTGTATTCCGGCGGATTGTGGGAGGCGGTGAAATTAATCGCCCCGTCGGTCTGCAGGCGTATGACTTCGAAGGCGATGGCGGGAGTGGGAGCAGCCTCGGAGGCAAGTAGCGGCCTGATCCCGTGTCGGGTGAGAATCTCCGCAGCGAGGCTGCAAAAAGCTTCGCCCAGAAAACGCGGATCGCGGCCCACAATGATGCACGCTCCGCTCGGTTTTTCCGAGAGGACATAGCGCGCAATGCCGGTCACGGCTCGGCGCACGTTGGCAAAGGTGAAGTCTTCGGCCATTACGGCGCGCCATCCTGAAGTCCCGAACTTGATCGGCAAAGCCATATTCCTCACTTATGATGTAAGCCCCAAGCCGGGTGCTACTGTACGGGTAAGCATGTATTAGCTTCGGCTCACGCCGGGGTTCAAAGCAGCATCCGATTCTAAATTATGACCGACAAAAGAATTGTTCTCTCCACTGCCGGTTCGCAAGCTGAGGCGGAAAAGATCGCGCAGGCGTTGGTGGAGCGGGGGATAGCGGCTTGTGTGAATGTCGTGCCCGTCCATTCGGTCTACCGTTGGCAGGGGAAGGTAGAGAGCGCTGCTGAATTCCTGCTGATCATCAAGACCACGGCGGCCCGCTACGCGCAGGTGGAGACCGCGATTCGCGAGTTACATTCTTATGATTTGCCGGAATCTGTGCAGATACCGATCGAAGCGGGCAGTGATAAGTATCTGGAGTGGATTGCTGATTCCGTCAAATAGCCGCTACTTTGGCCGGCGGGCGCTGAGGTTGAGGCGCCAATAGTCGAGGGTGAAGGGCGGATTATCGTCCTCGGCAGCGCGGGTAAGTTCGTCTACGAACAGCGTCCGCAGGTCAGGATCCGGAATACACTCCATGTGGCGACGGAAAATCACGCTGGGCAGGAACTCACGGTAGTGCTGTGCGTCGGAGAGCACGACCGGCGCGGATTCCAGCCAGCTTCGGATTTCGATAAATCCCGCGTTGCGGAGCCGGTCCGCAGTGGTTTCGGCGCCCGCGAATTCCCAGGGAGATTGCCAGTCGGCAAAGAAATCTGCGAACGGCGACCGATGCATCAGCTTTTCCGCCCGCGCCAGCAATTTCGCAAGATTGGGCCCGCCACCGCACTGTGCTTCCAACCAGCCACCTGGCCGAAGCCCGGAAAAAAGGCTGCGAAATAATTGGTCGTGGTCTCTGATCCAATGAAACGCAGCAGTGCTAAAAACAGCATCTGCGACCCCAGAGAGGGGCAGCTCCTGAACATCCGACAGCACAAAAGACACTCGCCCATCGAAGCGGGGCTGTAGATGCTCGCGCGCCTCGCGCAACATATTTTGCGAAAGGTCGACCGCGATGACGTGACCGCGGGGAAGAAGCTCTAACAACTGTTCCGTAAGTCGCCCGGTGCCGCAACCGGCGTCAATAACAGTTTCGTCGCCGCGAAGGCGCAGCCGGGAGAGCACCTTCTCTCCCCACCCGACCTGCGGCGACGAAACGCGGTGATAGACCTCGGAGTTCCACTCGCGGGAAGCGCCGGCCTTTTCGACGGTCACGCCTCCCAATATAGGTCGGCCGCGCGCTTTCGCCAATCGATGATCTGGCCTATGCCGCCCTCCGCCGCCGGGCAGCGCTGCGGGCCTGGCGTGAGAGCGATTGCCGCGAGGCCGCGCTCCGCGGTTTCTTCTTCAAAGCACGCGACACTGCACGCGACCGCTTGGGATTGGTCTTACGCCGCCGAGAGCTCTTACCCTTCTTCAGATCGCGGCTCGCCTGCTTGCGGGTACGCGACGACGCCTTGCCTTTGGCCGGTGGTTTCAGTTTCACTCCGGCGCGCCGGGCCTTGGAAAGCCCAATCGCAATTGCCTGCTTGGTTGAAGCCGCTCCGTGTTTTCCCTCGCGGATGTGATGAATCTCCTCGCGCACAAACTCACCGGCTTGCGTGCTTGGGGACTTCCCTTCCCGCGCGTCTTCCTGCGCTCGTTCAATGGTCTCTTCGTCTGGCATCGGTTCTCCTCCTTGTCGTTGGCCAAAAGCTTGGTCCTGCTCTGCAATTTTCGATGAAAGCACCGGCAGGCGAGATTGCCCGTCGTACGGGGAGTGCCCGGAGCATTGGGAACTGCCGGATGACTATCCGAGCCACTCCGGATTGTGAGCGGTGGAGTCGAACTGGTCGCTGGTCTTGTAGAGCTCGAACTCTCCTTTCTGCGCGGACTTGTCGGTCTTGGCCAGAAGCGCGGCCACTTCGGACTGGCTCAAGGGATGGAACTCGCGGGCGGCTTTCAAAGCCTGCTGCAGGATTTCCATGGAATCGCACCCGGTAATTACCACGCTAGTGGGCAGATTCATGGCGTAGTGCAGGCACTCGATAGGTGTGACGGTGTGGCTGTTCAGGATCAGCTTGTCACCCATCGGCTTCATTCCGAGCACCCCGATTTTGTGTTCCAGAAGCATGGGTAGGACTTTCTTTCCGAAGCTGTTGAAGTGTGCGTCCATTACATTGAGAGGCATCTGCACCGTATCGAAGGTGAAATTGTGTTTAAAGCCGGTGCTCAGCATTTTCAGATGGACGTCTGGACTCTTGTGGCCGGTGAATCCGATGTATCGAATCTTGCCGGCCTTCTTAGCTTCCAGGGCAGCTTCCATGCCGCCGCCGGCGCCGAAGATACGGTCCGGATCTCCCATGCGGATCACTTCATGAAACTGCCAGAGGTCGAGGTGGTCGGTCTGCAGCCGCTTCAGCGATTCGTCCAACTGCTGGGCGGCGGACTTTTTGGTCTGGCCGTCAACCTTGGTCATCAGGAATGCTTTCTGCCGATATCCGTCGCGCAGCGCCTTTCCCATGCGAATCTCGCTCTTACCTTCGTTGTAATCCCAACTGTTGTCGAGAAAGTTGACGCCGTTGTCGAGTGCAGTGCGCACAATGCGGATGGCTTCCTTCTCGTCGGGGACTCCAAGGTGAAAACCACCAATTCCGACGATCGAGACCTTTTCGCCGGTTCTGCCAAGCGTCCGATATTGCATGCTGCCTCTCTTCTCTTCAGCTCCCGCTTTTGATGCCAATCCCGAGGCGATTTTTGTGGAGGCAATCGCGCCGATGGCTGCGCTTGCCAGGAAGTCCCGCCGCGACCAAGCGTTATTGCTGGGCATGTTGACCTCCTACGGATCAGGAATCCGATTCAACGCGAGTAGATTCGGCAAGGGCCCTTAGCGGTTCACCATTTGCGTTAGATCAACCTCGGCGCGCTCGCGGATGTCATCCAGACGGTACTCTTTTTTCAGCTCTCCATTAAGAAAGACGGTTTGCAAAAGACCCGTGGTGGCTCCGGCGCCGGCGGATGTGGTCACGGTCTCGAAACCGTGATCATGCTCGACGAGCGCCAGGCGTCCGCGCTTCTGCCCTTTACTCTGGTCGGTGATGGGTTGCTTATAAACTTCTCGGGTCTCCCCATTGATGACGATGCTTGACGATTTGAACGCGAATTTCTGGGTGTCGCGATTAAGTTGCTGCAACAGCGCCCCGCCCATGCCAAACGCAATGTTGTCCGCCGACCAGCCGGCGCGGGTGATGGTAGCGAGCACATCCTGAATCGTCCAGTAGTTCACGCCGTCGCCTTGAATGAGGCGCACCTTGGGGTCGAGTACTTTGTAGCCTTTGGAGTTAGTCTCAAAGCCAAACTTGCGGCCCAGAATTTCCAATACGTTCAGGACAATGGTCTTGGGATCGCCGGAATCGGGGCGTATCACCAGCACACCGTCCCTGGCCAGAACCTTTTCGCGAAGCTCCTCGCCCCAGATGTGCTCGCAGGCATTGAAGACGTCGTAGGAATCGCTGACGCAAGCCACAGTTCCCCTGGGAAATTGCTTGAGCATATTTTCGTAGGCTTCACGTTCGTGGTCCCGGCCCCAGGCAGTAATGGTGGAGTGTTCAGCGGCGGGAACACTGAATCCCGGCATTCCCTTGACACCGTAGTAGGCCTGCAGCAGGCGGATACCGGCGGTGGTGTCCGTACCTTGAAAATTCACCAGATGGGCAGCGCCCCCAATGCCTGCGGTTTCCTCGCTGGAGACACCGCGATAACCAAAGTCGTGCAGCTTGAAAGGAATCAGCGAAGGATCACCGGTCCGCTTTAAGTGGAACAAGAAAACCTTCTTGATCTCGCGCGACAGCGTGGCCACGGTGATGGGGTACCAGATCTTTAGCAGTAGGGTCTCAAGATAATTGGTGAGCCAGGGAGCGCTGGGATCGGTGTTTTCTACTGTGGCTAGTACATTTGATACCGGAACCACGGTTCCTTCCGGTACAGCTTTGATTTCGATCGGCAGGCGTCCGCCCCAACGTTGGTAGAGCTCGGTCCAACCCTTGCGATTGAAGTAACCGGGGTGACCAAAGTGGACGCGGCAAAACTCGTCGGCTTCGTCTATGTCCTGGAGGCTGAACACTTCACCCTGCAAATAGTGTTTGAGGTAGTACTGCAATCCAAAAAAGACCAACTCGCCGAACATTCCGCCGCGGGATTCGACGTAGCTGTAAACCTTTTCTGTTCCCGGGGGGTATTGCCGCCAGTGGGTAAATTTGTAGGTATCCGTCATCAGCAGAAGATTGGGACGGATGCCATTATTGTCTTTCATGCAGCAATGATAACGAATGGGCGCGTGTTGGCGCTGATCTTAGAAACATGTCCTTCGCTGCGCTCAGCATGACAAAGCAAAACCTAGGTTCCTCGGCACACTCGGGATGACAAAAGAAGCTTTGACTTACCTCGGTAACTTTGTGCGCGCTGAAGGCTAACCTACGATGTAAAGAAGAAGGTGTTTATGGGTCGTCGCCGTCATCCGCGGACAGAGGTCAAGCTGCGGGTCCAACTCTGGGGAACCGACCAAAGTGGCCACCGTTTCATGGAGGTCGCTTGGACGGAGGACCTGAGCCAGAGCGGCACTCACATCCGCGGAGTCTGTGCACCGCTGCGGCTGGGTCAGGTTGTTGGCCTGACTTACGGAGAACAGCAAAACGAATTTCGCGTGGCCTGGGTGGGAGAGCCGGGCACGCCCTACGAAAGTCACGCCGGGCTGGTAGAGCTCCGAGCCAGCACCTCGATCTGGGGGGTGAACCTGCCACCGGCTCGCCCCGATAATTACGTCTCGCCCAGCGACCGCCGACAGCACGCACGATTCAAATGCTTTATCAGCGCACTTTTGCGTCCGGCAGGAACTACCTTGCCCGTATGGGGGCAGGTAACGGACATAAGCTCGGGCGGGTGCTATGTGCAGACTGGCACGCCCCTGGCCGTGAACAGCCGGCTAACTATCGAGCTGCTGATGAATGATTCCCGCCTAAAAGCTGAAGGCATGGTGTGCAGCAATCATCCGGGACAAGGCATGGGGCTAAAGTTTTTGGAAATGTCTGACCAGCATCACGCGCAGGTGCAGCAGTTCGTGAAATGGTTTGCCTCCACAGATTCGGCTGCGGCTGGGGCCGGGAGCCAGCCACCTATTCCGCCCACCACTCGCCGACGCACTTAGATGGACCGTTGACACTCTAGTTAACAGTCCAAACGGGTAGGATTTTAACCTGAGTGTCCCAAATTAGGCCGTGGTCGCGGCTTTCAGCCATTCCTGTAACCCTTCTTAGGAGTCCTGCAGCAACTCTCTTTTTTCCATTGACTTATGGGCAAAAGGATTGCTAAACTGCGCGGTTTTGGACGTGCTGTTTGGGCCAATCTGTAAGGCGCTGCAATAAATGTACCTTAGAGTGAATCCTTAACCCGGCCACGAGAATCCAAATTTGTTACAGTACAAAAATTCATATTAAGGGCAGAACTTATCATGGCTAAGCGACGCGGAAATCCGAACTGGGGGAAGCCCGAGCCCATTGGGCCCGTGGTTCCTACGGTTACCGAATTTGAGCAGGTGGTTCGCGAGTACAAGCTCCAGCCAGATCAATACTTGCGCTCCACTCGGCTGCGCGAATGGGCGCGCCGTAACAAGAACTCGAAGTACATTCCTGAGCCCTTGCTTGAGGCTTGGGGCTTTGAGATCGAATCAACCCTGTAATTGATTTTAGAAAGCCTGCACAGGCCGCCATTCGGCGGCCTTTTCTTTTCGAACCCCGCCTTTTCAAAGAGTACGGCTGTGCAGTTCTCGTAAACTGTGGGCATGCACCTACCGATTGCCGGCGGCGATCTCGCAGCCCTGATTATTGCCACCAGTTTTGCAGCGGGGCTGAACGTTTACGCCACGGTGGCGACGCTGGGAGCGCTTGGCCGCGCGAATCTTCTCAGTCTTCCTCCCGGGCTGCATCCGGTGATGAGCTGGTACGTTATCGGCGCATGTGTTCTGCTTTTTATAATCGAATTTTTTGCCGACAAAATTCCCGCATTCGACCTGGTGTGGAATGCGCTGCATACGTTTGTTCGTGTTCCCATAGCAGCGCTGCTGGCTTATGGCGCTACCAGCCAGCTCTCTCCGGGCATGCAGTTGCTGGCCGTAGTCATCGGCGGAGGAATCGCGCTGGCTGCGCACGGCGGAAAAATCGCGGCACGTACTGTAGTGACACCCTCGCCCGAACCACTCTCCAACATTGGCTTGAGCCTGGGCGAGGACGCGCTGGCAGTCTTTCTCACCTGGTTTGCAACCCGGCATCCGTACTGGAGCGCAGCCATCGTGTTGCTAGCTCTGGGCGTTATCGTGGTGATGGTGCGGCTGGTGATCCGTGCAATGCGAGCGTTATTCCGCGGCGCTGAACGGGAATTATCTCCCTCAACGCCGGCGAAGGGTTAAGTCTGAATCTAGCTGGCTTTAGCGGCTTTGGAGGGATACAGCGAGGTCAGCCGGGTCAGCAGCTCGGGAGGAGAGATTGGCTTTGCCAGCACCTCGAATTCAATGCCCTGTGCGCGCGCATTCTCCAGCATGTGCGAATAGTTGGTGTGGCCCGTAATCAGCAGGATCTTACAGTCGGGCAGGGTCTGGCGAATCTGCAACGCAGTGTCCACGCCGTTGCGATCCGGGAGTCTTATGTCAATGATGGCAACATCAGCCGCTACGCCAGAAGCGGCCTCGATGGCAACCGCGGCCGTCGGAGCAGTGATGGCGAGATACCCGGCGCTGCGCAGCAATTCCGCCATGCTGAACGTGACCAGGTGATCGTCGTCCACCACGAGCACCACCGGTTTGCCTTCAAGGACCATTGCTAGACAGGGTATTTTCTTTTTAGGTTAGGCTGCTTGATCGCACTCAACCGCCTGCTCGGCATCCGAACTCGAGCGCAACCCGGATTGGAGCCACGCCTGAACGAGCGCGCTCTGACCCAATCTCACGAGCAGCCATTGTGCGACCACGCTATTGCGTCTAACGTGGCCGGCAATCTGATCGCCGGAGAGCGGGTACCAGGGACTTCCAGTGCGCGGATCGGATTTGCCGGCGGCGTCCAGAATCCGCGTTTCCACTACGCCCGCCAGTATACGGTAGTCGCGGACGGGTGACCCGTCAGCTGGTTCAACTCGTAGCCGATCGCTTGCTGGCATAACTTCCCTCCCAGCTGAACTGTACGGACAAAAAGATGCCACGGAGAGGGGGGTGGTTGTCAACACTGTTGACCTAAATTCTGCGCCTCGTGTCACCAGACAGAAGTGAGATGCTGACCCGCTGGGATCGCCTGTTAGGTGATGGGCTGCAGCAGCTTGCACGGGTAGCAACCCAGAGCGCAAGCAGAAGCTCTCGGGTTGATCCGAACTCCTCACCATCTAGGTGAAACTGGCTCCTTCGCCTGAGTGGTAAGCGCGGAGGCCAGTCGCGCCACGGTGGGGGCGTCAATCGTCTTCACACCTGTTGGTTCGCCCTGCGACTGGAACTGAGCCAGGGCGGCCAGGGTGCGGGTTCCAGCGACACCGTCTATCCTCCCGGGAGGAAATCCGAGGTAAGCCAAGTACAGCTGGGCGGCGCGGATGGTGAGGTCCGGTGAGGGACCAGCGGAATATTTCCGGAAGGCTTGCTTGAGGCGAACATCGTAGCGGTTGGTAGCGTAGTTAGGCCCGTTATAACCACGCGCAAAGGTGGCCCAATCGTGAGCTAGCAGGGGAGCGCCGAGGCCTGCGCCCTGCAGAAAGCTACTCATAGCGGCGATCTGGCGGTCTTCGGATTCGCCCATGGCTGCGACCATCTCTTCCACATCCTGAAAGCCGGCGAGCAGGTGGTTTGCGCCCATGATCTGGCCGATTCCCCAGGACGCGCTCTGCAGCGCGGCGGCACGGTCTTTTTCGATGGCAGCAGCCAGGCGAAGGTATTGGTGCGCGCCGCGGGCGCCGTATCCGCCGGGGATGGGAGCGCTGATTTCGCCGTCGTCGTCGAAGCGGCCGCGGGTCAAGCGATGGAAGACATGGCGCTCGTAGAGAATTTGCGGACGGCGGTCGGGGAGGTATCCGCACCCGGACGTTTCGACGGAGAGCACGGCCCAGATCTCCGGCGGGTGCACGCCCAAAGCGTCAGTGACGGCGGCGAGGCCGTCGGCTGAGAGTGCCCAGGCGGGGCCCTGGAACGGAAGTCGCATGGAGTTTTATGTGTAGGAGTGTGGCAAGTCGCGTATGCGGTCTACCCCACCCCTCCCCCTCCCTCGGTTAGCAGAATCAAAGATTTGGGTGGGATTGGCAGCCGAAATCTTTGAATTAAAAACAGTTACATACAAAATCTTGACATCGAGCAAGTTATTTCTTAAAGAAGCAGGATGTCGCGAAAATGAAACTTGCAGAAGCGTGGCTGAGCTGGGGGATATTTGTCAAGAAATTGTTGCGAGAGGGATTCCTCGCAGGGCTAAAGCGCTGCTCGGAATGAGAGATCGGTGAGGGTTTTGTCGTCAAATCGTTCGAATGGGGAGTAGCCGATCAGCGGCTGGTCGTCTTTGCGCATTGTTGAGACTTCGGGATGAGATGCTCATGCTCCTCGAATCATTGGGCATTCACCGTCTGGCTTGGGGCGTCAGACGCTTTTTCCAGTTTTTCGAGATCGCGCAAGAGTTGTCTGTTGATCTTGTCGGCTACGTCCGCGGTTGCGCCTTTGTATTTGGCTCCGGTACTTTCCTGGGTGCTGGTCCAGACAACGTCCCCGTCGGTGTCCACTAGGCGAACGGCCACACGCGCATCGCTGATGGTTTCAGTTGATACGCTCGAATCGGCCATCGCGGCAGATCGAACACGTGTACCTTCACTCGTCGAATGAAGCTCCTGTGAGGTCTTCTCCAAAGCAGTACCC
The DNA here is from genome assembly GCA_035651655.1 of Terriglobales bacterium. NCBI lineage: Bacteria > Pseudomonadati > Acidobacteriota > Terriglobia > Terriglobales > Terriglobales bacterium. The sequence continues at coordinate 32,132 of DASRFG010000025.1, read as the reverse complement.
TTCAAAACGGCATCCGCTCTGTCCTTGTTCTCAGTTACGACAAAACGCTTGCTCTCGCTCAATTTGTTTATAAGCATTGCCTGAACTTGCTTCGAGATCACGTCATCACCGAAGCTGTCGACATAGATTCGACGGATCTGGAGCAGTTTCTTGCCAAGATCGTCTGTCAGCACGGACGTGGGTCGTGGGTTCGACGAGGAACCGTTAGGAGCGGGCTGCTGTGCTGCAAGTGCCGCGAGTAACAGGATGGTAGAAATCATAGGGCTCCTAGTTGCCCTTCCCGCTTTTGCGGGCCTCATCATCTTGGTATTCAATTTTGCGGCCGGTGCGCGCTTCCAGGCTCGCGAGCGTGACACGAACGACATCTTTCCCTAGTTCGAAGACTGCGGCTTGTTGCTTGTCATTTTCATCCTGATAGCCGAGTGTCAGGAAATGCTTCCGTTTCTTTGAGAAAAGTGCCAAGGGTGTGACCATGATAGCGACACCCAGCCGCCGCCCGGCCTTTTGGCCGTATTCAAGATCGTTCACCCGGTCGTATGGGATCTTCAACTCGCCGTGACCATAAGAAAAGACGAATACCTTCTCATCCGAGGTCGAAGATCTGCCTTCAGTTCCTTCTTTTAAGGAGTTTACGGTTCCTCCCACATACATGGTCTTGTTGCTCCCGAGCCCGGCGAACAGACCTGCGTCCATCAACAGCAGCATCGTGAGGGATAATGCCAGTGACCGCTTCATAGGCCCTCCATCAGAGGGCTTGAATTATGCGCCTGGAATTCTGAATGTCAAGTGAGTTGTTCTGTAAGCAAAACGTGTTGGAGGGGTAGAGGGATTCCTCGCAGGGCTAAAGCCCGCTCGGAATGACAATTGATTTGGGCCTTTCCCAGGGCTGACGCCCTGGGCTAAAAGCTGTTTCGCCCTCCGGGCTCGATCTCGGAATGACAATTGATTTGGACCTTTCCCAGGGCTGACGCCCTGGGCTAAAAGCTGTTTCGCCCTCCGGGCTCGATCTAGGAATGACAATTGATCGGGGTCTTTCCCAGGGCTAACGCCCTGCGCTAAAAGCTGTTTCGCCCTCCGGGCTCGATCCCGGAATGACAATTGATCGGGACCTTTCCCAGGGCTGACGCCCTGGGATAAAAGCTGTTTCGCCCTCCGGGCTGGAGTGAGGAGGAGAGCATCGGGCAATTATGGAATCGGGGATGGGAGCATCGGGGACTTGCGGAATTGGCTAAAGAAAATTGGAAGGCTGGCGAGCGGAGCTCGCCCGGACAGCCGAGGGCGGCTGTCCCCACGTGATTTCAGCTTTACAGCCGAGGGCGGCTGTCCCCACGTGATTTCAGCTTTACAGCCGAGGGCGGCTGTCCCTACGTGATTTCAGCTTTACAGCCGAGGGCGGCTGTCCCCACGTGATTTCAGCTTTACAGCCGAGGGCGGCTGTCCCCACGTGATTTCAGTTTTACCGAGAGGGCTGATGTTCCCACGTGATTTCAGTTTTACCGAGAGGGCTGATGTTCCCACGTGATTTGAGTTTGTAGCCGAGAAGGCGGCTTATGCCTTCTTCTTGCGGCCGAGGGGGATGTCGGCAAGAGAAACCAGGTAGTCCACGTGGCTGAGTTCGCGTTCGCCTCTGTTGCTCAGCGGAAGAAGCGGGGGCCCTCGTCGCGAGCTTCGGGCGCGTGAGGGGGAATGCGCAGAGGGCGCTTGATACCGTTTTTCTTCTGTTTAGTGGCGCGACGGGCCATGAACCTGCCCAGGCAAATGAGGTGAGTGGAGCATAACAAGATTCTTGCACCAATCAGCTGTCAACTTCCATGACATCTACTATGGGTAGGATTGGAGGGCCTCGGGTAATTAAAGAAGGCGGATAATCGGGTAGATTGTAATTAGACCTGAGGCAAGTACTGCTACAATTCTGGTGCATATATGACCGTAAAACCGCCATTTTGCGACGTAGAGAGCGCGATCGAGGACATTCGGGCGGGAAAAATGATCGTCGTAGTGGATGACGAAGACCGCGAGAATGAAGGCGATCTGACGCTCGCGGCAGAGAAGGTGACGCCTGAAGCCATCAATTTTATGGCGCGCTACGGGCGGGGACTGATTTGCCTGGCGATGACGGAGGAGCGGCTGGACCATCTGCGCATCGGGCCAATGACGGCGGAGAATACATCGCAGTACGGAACCGCGTTCTGCGAGGCAATTGACGCGCGCGAAGGAGTGACCACGGGAATCTCCGCATTCGATCGGTCGCGGACGATCAAAGTAGCCATTGATCCGGCAACGCGGCCGGCGGACCTGGCAAGACCGGGACACGTCTTTCCCTTACGCGCGAAAAAAGGTGGCGTGCTGGTGCGCGCCGGTCAGACTGAAGCTGCAGTTGATCTGGCGCGGCTGGGGGGGCTGGTGCCGGCGGGAATTATCTGCGAAATCATGAAAGATGATGGTTCGATGGCGCGCGTGCCTGACCTGATCGAGTTTTGCCGCGAGCACGGACTGCGCATGCTGACGGTGGCGGAGCTTATTCGCTATCGCATGCAGCACGAACGCTATGTTGATCGTGTGGGGGAAGCGCTGCTGCCGACGCGCTATGGCGAATTTCGCATGATCGCGTATGAAAGCGCAGTAGAGGGAGGCGAGTCGCACATTGCGTTGGTCAAGGGAAACTGGCCAGGCGGGGATGTGGAGCAGCGCGAAGGAGGACACGGCGACATAGCGGATTGGAAAAAAGATCCGCGGGCGTTAGAGCCGGTGCTGGTGAGGATGCACTCGCACTGTCTGGTGGGCGACGTTTTTGGCACGACCTGGTGCGACTGCCACGAGACGATTGAACGGTCTATGCAGCTTATAGCCGAGCAGGGGCGAGGCGCGCTGATTTATCTGCACCAGACGTCGAAGGGATTTTCAGTAGAGAAGGCGGACGAGCGGACGATGCTGGCATTCCATCGTGAGGTGCGGCACCCGGCAGGGCCGGAAGCGGAACGTAAAACGCTGCGCGAGATCGGAATTGGGGCGCAGATATTATCGGACTTGGGATTGAGGCGGATACGGCTGTTGACCAACCACCCGCGGAAGGTCGCGGGGCTGGAAGGATTCGGGATTGAGATTGTGGAGCAGGTGCCCATCAAGGCGACGCGGGAAAGCTTGCACGGCTAAAGCCCTGGCCACATCTAAATGGCAAGTCTAAAATGCAGCGCTAAGCGCTGCCCCACCGGAGAGCAGCTCGCCTCAAGAAAGCAGCCAAGGCGAGACCCTGTTGGGTCACCAGGGTTTGCGAGGAACGATTTCGCTGTCGTTAATAAAAAACTGGGCTGAGCACCTGTCAGAGCCGCAGATCACGGGGAGCAATCCTGCGATCTGCTTGCGAGTGATGAGCCCCAGGGTGGCGCAGTGGGGACAGGAGAGCACTGCCCAGTAAGGATCCTCTTTTTCGCCTACCTCACCAGCATTCTCGAGGACGAATAACGTTCCCGGCCCCATCTGCTCGGGAATCCATTCGCTGAGGACGTTCAGTTCTCCGACCATCGCACCTCCTCTGAATTCGCCAATAAAATTCTCACGACGTCCTGCGACTCGTACGGCGAGAAGCGCTGGCTGCCGCACTTCCCTTCTTGTTGCGAATGTTGGCTCGAATCTGGCGTAGCGTGTCGCTCAAGCAGATGCTGAGCAACGGCTGCCGGGAATTCTTCAAAAGATCCACAATCTGCCGCGCCGAAGTCTCTAGATAGAGATGCGAGCCGTCGGTGAGCAGGTGATACTGGGATGCGCCGGTGACGGTCTTTGCCAGTCGTTGACTGAACTCGCGCTGCAAAAAGCGGATGACTTTACGGACCCGCTGCAGTGGGAAGCCGCGACGGCGCAACTCGCAGATGACGGCGACCTCGGCCACATCGTCCAAGGAATAAATACGGCTGTGGCCGCGGCGCTCGGGGACGACAATGCCACGCTCGTCCCACCATTGCAGCTGGCGCGGCGTAATGCCGGTTAGAGAGACGACATCGCGCGATGTGAACACCGGTTCAGATGCCATTTGTTTCAAACAATAACTAGCTTGAATGTTTGAAACATTGTAGGCATGAGTTGGCAGAGGTCAATGTGGAAATCGAGGGTGGAATACGGTTGTTAACGGGGAAGCAGATCCTTCGCTGGGCTGGGGATGACAGGGTTAAAGGCAGGAGCCACCGCCGACGAAGTGGACGATCTCGAGGCGGTCGCCCTCTTGGAGAGCGGTCTGAGGCCAGCGGTCGCGGGCGATGATATTGCGATTGAGCTCGATGGCGACGCGGTCGGCTTTCATGCCGAGATGGTCGAGCAACGCGGAAAGGGTGAGGTGGGATGGGAAATCGCGCTCTTCCCCGTTAATGTGAAGCTTCATGGGGTTATTTTCGCATGTAGGGCGGGGACACCGATGGTAAAGCTCGGCTAGTCCTTTCCAGTCGGCTTTGGAGGACCGCGCCTGGCGGAGCTTCTGAGCGGAGAAAGATAGCGCACGGCCAGTTGGCGATTCTGGCCATTCATCAGCCACACATCCACAACGAAGAATTCACCCCTTTGGCCCAGGGATCGGGAGTCTTGCTGCAGGATGAAGCTGACCAGATCGGCGTTGCCGAAGCTGCGAGCTGCCATCTGGCGGATGGCAAAGCTGCGAATTTGACTTCTGAGGACCGAATGTAACCACTCCTCACGTGGTGCCGGGTCGGGCACGGGAGACCACTGCTCGAAGTCGTCGGCCAGAAGCTTCTGTAGCGAGGCCTGATCCTGTTTTTGAATGGCCTGGAAGAGTTGTTTCTCCAAACCTGAGTACAACGCAACCTGACGGGTGGTGGTGACAATGCGGGTCTGGGAGTAGGCAGGCGCCGGAGCAGGGGCATTTGCGGCCAGAAATATCGCTGCCAGTAGGACAGGTGTCCTGGGGAATGTCATGTACGTGTCCTAATTCTGATTTAGGTTGGCCGTAAAAAGGGCCGCTCTGATGAGGAGCGGCCCAGCACGGCTAACTAAGGGTCGTTGTCCGACTCGGGCACGACGACCGGATTACTGTGTATAGAACTTCCCGCCGAGCGTCTGATCGCAACCGCCGCCGCGTGCGTTTTCCCAGTTCATTTGGATGAGCCAGTTATGCGAGCCGAAAGTCTCGTTGTAAGCGCCATTACCGATGGTGCCGACGGTGGGCCCGAATTTCCAAGCGCATTTGTCGGCGTTCTCCGCACCGGACGCGTCATACCAGGCGTTGAGGTCGGGATCAGAGATGGTCTCCTCGGTCTCATGGGCCATGATGCTGGCCATGCCATCGGCGCCGCTGTTGCCGTTCGGACTGACGGTTTCCATTTCGCAGGCGGCGGGACAGCGGTCAGGATTACCCACGAAGGAGAATTTAATGTCGCTCCCGAGAATGGTCCCACTGGTGTGCCAGCCGCAATACTTGGTGCAGAATCCAGAGCTCTCTCTCACGTCCGAGGAAGTAAGCACGAAATAGAGGCCATTGGTGTCCTTGGGCAGACGGCCGCTGCTGATCGCATTGGTAACAACTTTCTGCACGCCAGAATCACTCAACCGAGTGCCTTGGGAGTAGGCGTCAGTGGTAGAGCTCTTCAAAGCGACGTTGCCGCTGACGTTAGAGGTAGTGTCACCGTAGGTGGAATTGATCTTTTCGTAGCCTGATCCGCCGATTCCGCCAGAGCTGGCGAAAAGACTATTGAGCAGGCTTACAGTTCCTGGGCGGTCAGAGGCGTGCGTACCGTTGGTCCAGTTCCCGTACCAGATGAAATAGACGTTCACGTTGCCCGGCATGATGGGACCGCCGTGGTAGAGGATTCCGTTGCCCGTGGTGACGGCGCGTGGCGTGGCAGCTCGCGGCCCATTCACCTGCTCTGCGGACCAGCCTTTGCCGGTGGGAACCATGTGAGAAGAATGTTTTGCGACCTGCGCGTTGGCCAGGGCGCCACACACAACCAGTACTAAAAGCAGCGACAGCTTTTGCATCGAGCCTCCGAAGGGAAACAAAGGGTTGAAGTTCTGCGGGAACTCACAGCAGAGTAGAGTTATGTTAGTGTCGCCCGAAACCCGCGTCAATCCTTATTTTGCGAGGAGCAGCAGATTTTTTGAGGAGGATTACTGCCGCTTTCTTAACCCTTCAGTTAGAGGAAAGCAAGCGCTCAATGCTTCTTGCGCAAGCGGAATTTGCGGGTGGTGACGCGTCCGGAATGGGTGGCCTGGATAAGAATGTTGGAGTTGGAGAGAGAGGCAGCACTGGCAATTTTGAGCTCGGCGTGCCCGCTGGAGTCGCTCACCGCCTGGCAGTAGAGGGGGGGATCCTGACCGAGCTTGACGCGGGAGGTAATCTGGGCGCCTTGGACCGCCGCCCCTTCGCCTTCACAGACCATGAGGCGCACCACCAGGGCGTCCTCAGAGGATGCGGAATCGGCGTTGAGCCATTCCAGTTTCAGCGGGCGAGAGTGGTTTTCCGGTTTGTCGAGAATGCTTTCCAGCCGGCCTTCGCGGACGGCGGTAAGCACCGACTTGTGCTGCTCACGCAGCATTTTTTCCATCTTCTTCTCGGAGAAATCCGCATCGGCGACCTTGTCGGAGTAGGAAGTGGTGTGTTTGCCGATGCAGCGACCGCGGACGAAAACCTGAGTTTGCAGGATGCGCTCGGGCTCTCGCGCCTCACTTTGCACGTGATACACGGTGTCGCCGGACTTCACGTCGGTATTGAAGCCGAAAATCATTTTGACCTATTGCCTGCGGGGCTGCTTGGGACGCTGGAGAGTACGCTGCCAGACATCATAAAGCCGCGCCGCGTAAAGCGCACGGCGGAAGGTAAATTCCTCCCTTTGGTGCGCTTGACACTAGCGAGTACGAAAACCTAATCTAGATTGTTTACTCTCTTATTTGCCGCAGATTATATATAGCCAGCCCATGCCGGACAATTACTTCGCTCGCTACCTGCCGTTACTGATTCACTTCCTGGTCGCCTTTGGGCTGGCGACTGTAATCGTCATTTTGTCGTCAATCATGGGCCAACACCGGCCCAGCCGGGTCAAATTCCAGGCCTATGAGTGCGGAATGACGCCCATAGGCAACGCTCGCGAACGCTTCTCGGTGAAGTTCTACCTGGTGGCCATGCTTTTCATTCTCTTCGACGTAGAGGCGGTGTTTCTTTACCCCTGGGCCATCCTGCTGCAGGAGCTAAAGATGTTCGGATTTTGGGAGATGCTGGTTTATATCGGCATCGTGCTGGTGGGCTTCTTCTATGTATGGAAGAAAGGCGTGCTGGACTGGAACAAACCGCATCGGGGAGAGATCTAGCCCATGCCCCTGGTCCCCGCGATCAACGATGTGGACAAACTAGCCGACCGCCCCGTGCTGGCGCTGCTATTGGCCACCAACCGCGCAGCAGTGTCAGCGGCAAAGTTTGACCGCAATGAGCTGACCATCTGGGTGGAGCGGGGCTTTATCCGCGAGGCCTGTGCCATTCTGCGGGACGATAAGACCCTGCAATTCACCTTTCTTAGTGATTTGACCTGTGTGGATTGGTATCCCTCGGAGCCGCGGTTTGAGGTTGTGTATGAGCTGCTTTCGATCCCACGCAAAGAGCGGGTGCGGCTTAAGGTTCGGCTGCCGGGGTCCGATCCCAGCGTGGAGTCGCTGACTTCAGTGTGGCCCTCGGCAAACTTTTTTGAACGTGAAGTCTTTGATTTGTTCGGAGTCCGCTTTCAAGGCCATCCTTATTTGCGCCGCATTTTGATGCCGGAAGACTGGGAGGGGTATCCCATGCGCAAGGATTACCCAGTCGAGGGCTACCGGTAATCATGGCACACCTTTCCGCAACCCCGGTGATTGAGCGCGAGCAAGACCGCACCATGATCCTGAACATGGGACCGCAGCACCCATCCACTCACGGAGTGCTGCGCCTGGTGCTGGAAATTGATGGCGAGACGGTGGTGCGGATCATGCCGGACATTGGATACCTGCACACCGGGATCGAGAAAACCTGCGAGGCGAAGTTTTATCAACAGGTGGTGCCGCTGACGGATCGCATTGACTACCTCTGCCCAATGACCAACAACCTGTGCTACGTGCTGGCAGTGGAGAAGCTGCTGGGGATGGAGATCCCGCCGCGAGCGCAGTGGATCCGGGTGATGCTGAATGAGTTGACGCGCATCAACTCGCACTTGGTGTGGTTGGGAACGCATGCGCTGGATATCGGCGCGATGTCGGTGTTTCTGTATTGCTTCCGAGAGCGGGAGGATGTGCTACGGCTGTTCGAAATGGTCAGCGGGCAGCGCATGATGACCTCTTATTTCCGCGTGGGTGGCCTGGCACTGGAACCGCCGCTGGGATTCTTTGAGAGGGTAAGGAAGTTCGTGGACCGCTTCCCCGACCGAGTGGACGAGTACGAGGACCTGCTGACCAGCAATCCGATTTGGATGGAGCGGACAAAGGGTGTGGGGTACATCTCGCCGGAGGATGCGCTGGCCCTGGGTGCGACCGGACCGACGCTGCGGGCGGCAGGGATTGATTTTGATTTACGGCGCGACATGCCGTACTCCGGTTACGGAAATTTTCAATTCGATGTACCCGTCTCGACCGACAGTGACGTGTTTGCGCGATATATGCTGCGCGTGCACGAGATGCGCGAGTCCACCAACATGGTGCTGCAGGCGCTAGCGGGCGTGCCGGAAGGGCCGATCAAAGCGGAGGCACCCAAGGTTGTCCTCCCGGACCGAGAGGCCATGAAGACGCAGATGGAAGCCCTGATCTACCACTTCAAGATCATTACGGAAGGATTCGCGGTGCCGGCGGGAGAGGTGTACCAGGCAGTGGAATCACCGCGAGGAGAAATGGGCTACTACGTGGTAAGCGACGGGACAGCGAAACCTTATCGGGTGCACATGCGCGCGCCGTCGTTCGCAAATTTGCAGGCGTTGCCCAAAATGTGCGAAGGCCGACTAATTGCGGATGTGGTGGCGGCAATTGGGAGCATAGATATTGTGCTGGGAGAAATAGACAGATAATCGGGCAATTGCGGAATTGGGTAATCGGGAAATTGGAAAGCGCGTTGTCACTGACGGGTGGGCGAATTGAGTGCAATATGGCGACATGCAAAGCAAACCGGAAGAATTGCGGAACCGCACGAAGGCCTTTGCTTTACGGGTCATCAGATTGTTTCGGGCACTACCTCGCAGCGGGGAGGCGCAGGTGCTAGGAAAGCAAATTTTGAGAAGCGGTACATCCGTCGCTGCGAATTATCGTGCCGCCTGTCGCGCCAGGTCGCGGGTTGAGTTTGCGGCTCGAATTGGAATCGTGGTTGAGGAAGCTGATGAAACAGTGCTGTGGCTGGAATTGCTTGCTCAGAGTGGCATGCTCCGGACAGAGCGGATTGGGCCATTACTGAAAGAGGCGCAGGAGTTGACGGCAATTTTCACTACTGCATACAAAACGGCACGCAGTCCGCAGAGCTCAATTACGCAATTACCCGATTCGCCGATTACGCAATGAGGTTCTCTGAACAGTTCGAGCAACGGTTTACGGAGATGCTGACGCATTATCCGACTAAGCGGTCGGTGCTCGTGCCCACCTTGCTCTATGTCCAGGACGAGATCGGATATCTGAGTGACGAAGCCATACACGAGATCGCGCAGCGCCTTGATTTGAGCGATCTGGAAGTGCGCAACGTGATCAGCTATTACTCGATGCTGACCACGGAGCCACGAGGAAAGTACAACGTGCAGGTGTGCCGAAACATCAGCTGCATGTTGCGCGGCGCGGACGACATTATTGAACACGTTGAGAAGAAGCTGGGCATAGGCCATAAGGAAAGAACGCGGGACGGGCTGTTTTCGTTTGAGCACGTGGAGTGCATTGGGGCGTGTAGCTGGGCGCCAGCAATGCAGGTGAACTACGACTTCCACGAGAACCTGACAGCGGAGAAAGTGGATAGCGTGCTGGAAAAATACAGGCAATCGGGTTAGCGGTCGGATTGCCCGGCGGGTCCATTGAGCGATTACAAATTGCGCAATTAGCAATTCACGAATGCCAGACCTGGTTTCACATCCCGACGAGGTAAAGATCATATCGCGGCGTTTTGGTAAAGGCGCCGCAAACCTTGATCGCTATCTCGAGCTCGACGGCTACAAGGCTGTCCAGAAGGCGCTGGAGATCGGCCCGGACGCGATCATTAATGAGGTCAAGGCGTCGAACCTGCGGGGCCGGGGCGGCGCCGGATTTCCGACGGGGATGAAGTGGTCTTTTGTGCCCAAGCAATCTGCCAAACCCAAGTACATCTTGTGCAACGGGGATGAGAGCGAGCCGGGGACGTGCAAGGACCGACTCATTCTGGAGCACGATCCCCACGCGGTAATTGAGGGAGTGGTAATCGCCGGCCTGGCAGTGGGATCGCAAACGGGATACATCTACATCCGGGGCGAGTACCGCTACCTGCTAGAGATCATGCAGAAGGCACTGGCCGATGCGTATGCTCGCGGATTTTTGGGCAAGAACATTTTCGGCAGCGGACGCCAGTTTGATGTTTATTGGCATGGCGGAGCGGGCGCCTACGAGGTTGGCGAAGAATCGGCGCTGATGGAATCGCTGGAGGGAAAGCGCGGTATTCCACGCATTCGGCCTCCCTTCCCTGCCGTGGTCGGGCTGTGGGGCGGCCCCACGGTCATTAATAATGTGGAGACGCTGGCCAGCGTGCCGCACATCATGCTGGGCGGCGGCCAATGGTACGCGGGTCTGGGCACGCCCAAAAACGGTGGCACTCGATTGTTCTGCCTGAGCGGCCACGTGGAGCGGCCGGGGGTTTACGAGCTCCCGATGGGCTACAACCTCAAAAAAATGATCTATGAGGTCGGTGGCGGGATGGGGAATGGGCGGAAGCTCAAGGCGTGCACGCCGGGCGGGTCATCCACTCCGGTGCTGACCGCAGACGAGTGCGATGTGGGCATGGACTTTGACCAGATGATGAAAGCGGGATCCATGCTGGGCTCGGGCGGAGTGGTGGCGCTGGACGACACTACCTGCATGGTGAAGTATGCGCTGCGGATCATGAAGTTTTATCAGCACGAAAGCTGTGGCTGGTGCATTCCTTGCCGTGAAGGCACGGACTGGCTGGACAAGACGTTGACGCGGCTGCACTCCGGGAGTGGGCTCAAGCGAGATATTGATAATGTGCTGTACCTCTCCGAGAACATGCTGGGGAGAACATTTTGCCCGTTGGGTGACGCGGCGGCAATGCCGACGATCTCTATTGTGAAGAAGTTTCGCAAAGAATTTGAGGAGCACCTGGAAGGCCGGCAGTGCCCGTACCAGGCCGAACCGGCGATGGCAATCGGGTAATTGCAGATCGCGTAATCGCGGAATCGGGTAATCAGTAGCTTCCACAATTGCGCAATTCCCCGATTACACAATTTTCTTATGGCTGACGTAACCATCACGGTGGATGGTAAGAAGGTCACGGCGCCTGCGGGTACGCTGCTGATCGAGGCCTGCAAGAGTGTGGGCATCGAGGTGCCGTCATTCTGTTACTACCCCGGATTGTCTTTGCAGGGCGCCTGCCGCATGTGCCTGGTGAAAATCGAGAAGATGCCGAAGTTGCAGACCGCATGCACCACGGCGATTACCGATGGCATGGTGGTCAGCACCGAGATTGAAGAGGTAAAGCAGGCGCGCAAGTCCATGCTAGAGATGCTGCTGGCGAACCACCCGCTGGATTGCCCGGTTTGCGATGCGGGCGGTGAGTGCGAACTGCAGGACATGACGTTTGCCTATGGGGCCGCAAACTCAAAATTCATCGAGATCAAGAACCACAAAGACGAGCAGCAGTGGTCGCCGGTCGTGTTCTTTGACCGGCCACGCTGCATCTTGTGCTATCGCTGTGTGCGGGTGTGCGGCGAGGGCATGGACGTTTGGGCGCTCGGGGTGCAGAACCGGGGCGTAGTTTCGGTGATCGCGCCTAATAAAGAAGACCACTTGGAGTGCGAAGAGTGCGGCATGTGCATAGATATCTGCCCCGTCGGTGCGCTCACATCCGGTGCGTATCGGTACAAGACGCGCCCCTGGGAGATGAAGCACGTGGGTACGATCTGCACGCACTGCGGCGATGGATGCAAGACCACACTGGGTGTGCGGCGGGCATCGACCGGAATGGAAATCGTGCGCGGCGACAATCGGGACAAGGGCGGTATCAATGGCGACTTCCTGTGCATTAAGGGGCGTTACGCGTTTGATTTCGCCGAGCACAAGGACCGCATCACGCAGCCGCTGATCCGCAAAAATGGCGAATTGGAGCCGGCGACCTTTGAGGAAGCTTACGAGCTGATCGCGCAGCGGCTGAAAGAGATTCGCGCGCGCGACGGCGGGCAGGCGATTGGCGTGGTGGGTTCGACTCGCACCACCAATGAAGAGAATTATCTGTTGCAGAAGTTTGCGCGGGTAGTGCTTGGTACTAACAATATTGATCACCATCGCACCACAGACTTCCCAGGATTTGTGAGTGCGCTCGCGGGAAAGAAAGAGACCACCGCGAGCATGCGCGAGGTGTTCAATGCGCCGGCCATTTTGTTGGTTGGCAATAAGCCGACCGACCAACATCCGCTTTTGGCGTGGCAGATACGTAACAACGTGCGGTTACACCGGGCGCGGCTGTACGTGATGAACTCGTATCCAATTAAATTGCGGCGACAGGCGACAAGCTTCACGCTGTTGCCGCCGGGAGCGGAGGGGAGAGCTGCAGAGTTTCTGGCGGGAGATGACGGCGCGGCGGATGCGATTGTAAGCGGGGAAACAACGCGCGACGCTTTGGTCGCGCTGCGCGACAAGCTGCGTGGAGAGCAGAACCTGGTCATTATTTTCGGATCGGAGTTGCGCGGCGCTGATATCGCTGCACTGGTGCGGTTCGGGTCGGTGATTCCTGGCGCAAAGTTCATCTGTTTGGCGGACTACGCTAACTCGCGAGGCGCGGCGGACATGGGTCTCTATCCCGATCTGCTGCCGGGTTACATTCCGGTCGCGGCGGGGACGAAGTTTCATCAGGAATGGGGCGGCGAAGTGCCCAGCGCCCCGGGCCTAGATCTGGGCCAGATGGTGGAGGCCGCCAAACGAGACCGGCTCAAGGCGTTGTATGTAGTGGGAGCAAATCCGGTTGCCCGCTACAACATAGACCCGTTTGCATTAGAAAAGGTGTTTCTGGTGGTGCAGGACATGTTCCTGACGGAAACAGCGATGCTGGCGCAGGTGGTGCTGCCGGCGGCGAGCGGGTATGAGAAGTCGGGCACGTTTACCAACACTTGCGGCGATCTGCAGCTGGTGAAAAAAGCCGGCGACGTGACCGGCACCAAAAGCGACTTCGAAATGATCGTGAGGGTGGCGGAGCGGATGGGCTTTGATGCACATCGCCTGGTTCCGTTTGGGCGAGCCTTGCGAGCGGACCTGGGCCAGTCGCGCGGCGCGCAATCGGGCGAGTCCGACCGGCATTCAGTCTGGCTGGAGGCCCACGGGCTCGAGCCCAAAGTGAGCCCGCTGGATCCCACCGCCATGCTGGACGAAATCCAGCGCCTGGTGCCGGGATACGAGGTATCGCGTATGGGGGTAATGGCAGGCAACGACCAGCACACATTCATAGAAGAGAATGTTGCCGGGCCGCTGCCGTCGCATCCGGAATTGATCGTGCCTGCCGAAGATACGCTTTTCACCTCCGGTACTCTGGGCCGTTACTCGCGAACCCTCAATTCAGTGCTTGAAAGCCGACGAGAAGTTCCGGCCGACAAAGAAGTGGAAGTCTAACCAATGCCGGCGATGAACATTCAGACCTTTATCGTCGTGTCGGTGATCAAGACGGTGATCGCGGTGTTTTTGCTGCTCACGTCGGTGGCCTACACGGTCTGGCTGGAACGCAAGCTGGTCGGGCACATGCAGAACCGCTGGGGACCGACCCGGGTAGGCCCCTTTGGGCTGCTGCAGCCGTTGGCGGATGGAATCAAGTTCCTGCTCAAGGAAGACCTGACGCCGCCCAATGTTTACAAGCCACTTTATATCGGCGCCCCCATGCTCGCGCTGACACTGGCGCTGATGTCGGTGGCGGTGATCCCGATTGGTGGATGGATAACGGTGGGACACATTCAAACACCCTTGCAGATCACGGATGTGAACGTGGGATTGTTGGTGATTCTGGGAATCACATCCATCGGGGTGTATGGAGTGGCGCTGGCGGGGTGGTCATCGAACAGCAAGTATTCCCTGCTGGGCGGTCTGCGGGCTAGCGCGCAGATGGTGAGCTATGAAGTTTCGCTGGGCCTGGCGTTGGTGAGCGTGCTAATTCTTGCCGGGAGCCTGAGCCTGCGGGACATTGTTGACGCACAGGCGGGCACCTGGTGGGGATGGCTGCCAAAATGGTTTCTGTTCAAAGGCCAGTTTGTGGCCTTTTTTGTGTATCTCATGGCGGCGTTTGCAGAGACAAATCGCGTGCCCTTCGACCTGCCGGAAGCAGAAACCGAGCTCGTGGCCGGGTACCACACCGAGTACAGCTCGATGAAATTTGCCATGTTCTTTATGGCCGAATACGCAAATATGTTCACGGTGGCATGCCTGGCTTCTCTGCTGTTTCTGGGGGGGTGGCACGGGCCGCTGTTTGGACCGCCGCTGCTGCAACAGCTGTTGCCGGTATTCTGGTTTGGGCTACGCATATTCTTCTTCATCTTTCTGTACATCTGGATCCGCGGCACGCTGCCGCGCTTCCGCTATGACCAGCTGATGGCGTTTGGCTGGAAGTTCCTGTTGCCGGTTGCTATTGCCAATCTGATGATTACGGGTCTGGTGGTGGCACTCAGGTCGTAAACAACTGCGCCGGGTACACTGGCGCGCAACCAGCATTCGTAAAGGACGAACCACCGCATCATGCTGCACCTGGTTTTATTCTTCGTGTTTGCGGCCATCTGTGTTGGCGGGGCGATCAACCTGCTGGCACAGCGTCACCCGATCAACAGCGCGCTGTCGCTGATCGTGGTGATGGGCTCGCTCGCGGTGGAATATCTGCTGCTGGGGGCGGAGTTCGTGGCGGTGATCCAGGTGATCGTGTACGCCGGCGCGATCATGGTGCTGTTTGTGTTTGTCATCATGCTGCTGAATGCCGGCGTGGAGGAACAGACCAAAGGCAGCCGCGTGGCGTTAATTGTTGGTTTTCCTGGAATGCTGGCGGTGGCGCTGCTGCTGGTCTGGGTGCTGGCGCGGAGCGGCAACCCTCCAGTCCCGTTGGGCGCTGAATATGGCTCGGCGAAAGCAATTGGGTGGCTGCTGTTTCACGATTTCCTCTTGCCTTTCGAGGTGACGTCGGTGCTGATCCTGATTGCCATCATGGGAGCGGTGGTGCTGGCCTCGCCGATGCGGAGGCGTTTTCCCGAACCGGAGCCGGAAGCTCAGGAAACCGAACCGGTGGGCGTGGAGACCGCTAGCGCGGGGAGGCAAAGCTGATGGTGCCTCTTTCTTATTACCTGATCCTGAGCGCGATACTGTTCGCGTGCGGCGTGGCCGGATTTCTGGTTAAGCGCAACATCATTACGATTTTCATTTCGATTGAGTTAATGCTGAACGGGGTGAATCTGTCTTTTGTGGCATTCGCCGCGCACTGGCATCGGCTGAGCGGGCAGGTGTTTGTGTTCTTCGTGATGGTAGTGGCTGCGGCGGAAGCTGCCGTGGGCCTGGCGATCATCATTTCTATCTTCCGCACGCGCGAGACTTTAAATGTGGACGAAGTGAATCTGCTGAAACTATGAACGTTAACTTCCACTTGTGGTTGATTCCGCTGCTGCCGCTGGTTGGGGCAGGGATCAATGGGCTGCTGGGACGGCGTTTTTCCAGACCGCTGGTTGCTGCGGTCGGGCTGACGTTTGTGGCGGCGTCGGTGGCCACGGCGTGGTGGGTGGCGATCCAGTTCTGGGGACTGCCGCTGCAAGCGATCCCGCATAGCGAGCGGCTAGCGCCATGGATCATTTCGGGAAATTTCAGCGTGGATTTTGGTTTCTACCTGGACCAGCTGGCGCTGGTGATGGTGTTGATCGTCACCAACGTAGGATTTTTGATTCACATTTATTCGGTCGGATACATGTGGGAAGAGGGCGGGTTCTACCGCTACTTCGCCTATCTGAACCTGTTCATGTTCTTCATGCTCACGCTGGTGCTGGCCAGCAACTACCTGGTGATGTTTATCGGATGGGAGGGCGTGGGACTGGCTTCGTATCTACTCATCGGATTCTTTTTTACCCGGGACTCGGCGGCAGCCGCGGGGAAAAAAGCGTTCATTGTTAACCGCATCGGCGATTTCGGATTTCTGATTGGGCTGTTCCTGCTTATCCAGCATTTCGGTTCGCTCGACTACGACAAGGTCTTTCCGGCAGTTTCGAATATGGCGATTGAGACCGGTGGCATCGGGTTGTTGACCGCGATCGGTCTGCTGCTGCTGACGGGAGCGTGCGGCAAGTCAGCACAGATACCTCTTTATGTGTGGCTGCCGGATGCGATGGAGGGTCCTACGCCGGTCTCGTCGCTGATCCACGCGGCCACCATGGTGACCGCGGGCGTCTACATGGTGGCGCGCTCGCATGTGATCTTTGACCGCGCGCCCGGCGCGCTGATGGCGGTGGCGATCATCGGCACGATCACGGCGCTGTTTGCGGCGATGATTGGCACGGTGCAGACGGACATCAAGAAGGTGCTGGCATATTCCACAATTTCGCAGCTGGGATACATGTTCCTGGCATGCGGAGTGGCTGCTTATTCGGCGGGCATCTTCCACTTAATGACACACGCGTTCTTTAAGGGGCTGCTCTTCCTGGCGGCAGGCTCGGTGATTCACGCACTCGGCGGCGAGCAGGACATGCGCAACATGGGCGGGTTGCGAAAGGAAATTCCATGGACGTTCTGGACGATGACCGCCGGGACAATGGCGATCGCGGGCATTCCCTTCTTCAGCGGCTTCTTCAGCAAAGATCAGATCCTATGGAAGGCATGGTCGAGTCCGTACGGCAGCTTGGCATATTGGTTGGTGGGAATATTTACCGCGCTGCTGACATCCTTTTATATGTTTCGCCTGTGGTTCATGACGTTTTTTGGCGAATACCGCGGATCACTTGAGCACCATCACGAGCCCGCAGGCCAGGAGACGCACGCACATCAGGGGCATATCCACGAAAGCCCCAAGATCATGCTCGTGCCGATGACGATCCTGGCGGTGCTGTCTGTAGTGGGTGGATATGTGGGAGTTCCCGATGCACTGGACGGCCACAACCATTTCGACCGATTCTTATCCCCGGTTTTCAAAGTGAGCGCGGAAGCGATGCCGGCCGGGTTAAAACCTGGTGAACCGCCGCCCGTAGCCGCAGAGCAGAGAGCGCGGGAAGGAAATGTTGAGCTGGAACTCACTGGGGTTTCGGTGGGTGCGGCGTTTCTGGGACTGTTTCTCGCATGGCTGCTGTACTACCGCCGACGCGATTTGCCCGACCGAATCGCGGCCGGGCTGGGATGGTTCTACGGAGCGGTGCGCGACAAGTTCTATATAGACGAGCTGTATCAGGCGGTGATAGTCAGCCCCTTGATCAATGGTTCGGAACGCGTGCTGTGGAAGGGTGTTGATGTAGCGGGCATAGATGCGACTGCGGATGACAGCGCCTATGAGGCTCGCAGCCTCTCTGATCGGCTGCGACGGATGCAGTCCGGCAACTTGCGGTCATACGCGGGATGGGTGGCGCTGGGCGCTGCGCTGGCTGTGGCGTTCATGATTTGGAAGGGGACGCGATGAACGGCGCGAATTGGAACGATTCCATCCTCACCCTCGTGACGTTTATTCCGACTGCGGGCGCGCTGCTGCTACTGGTATTTCCGAGGCGCGCGCGGGACATCCGGTGGTTCGCTCTCTTCGTTTCTCTGATCACCTTCATTCTTTCACTGCACCTGCCGACCTATTTTAGCCACGCGCGGACGGGATTTCAGTACGAGATCAACCTGCAATGGATTTCGTCGCCGAACATTCATTATCACCTGGGGATTGACGGCATCTCCATGTGGCTGGTGGTACTGACGACCTTCCTCACGCCGCTTTGCGTGCTTATTTCGTGGAACTCAGTTAATGAGCGAGTGAAGGAGTTCTTCATCCTGCTGCTGGTGCTGGAGACGGCGCTGATTGGCGTGTTTGTCGCTCTAGACCTGTTCTTCTTTTATTTTTTCTGGGAGTTCACGCTGATTCCGATGGCATTACTGATCGGCATGTACGGCCACCAGCGGCGGGTATACGCGGCGGTAAAATTTTTCCTGTTCACCATGATCGGGTCTGCATTCATGCTGGCGGCCATAATCTGGCTGTATGCGAAGACCGGAAGCTTTGATTACCTGGTGGTGCAAGATGCGATACGCAGCGGCTCGGCGGGAATCAGCCCGGTGGCGCTGGGCTGGCTATTTCTGGGATTTTTTGTAGCCTTTGCAGTGAAGGTGCCAATCTTTCCGCTGCACACCTGGTTGCCCGACGCGCACTTTGAAGCGCCAACTGCCGGTTCGGTGTTGCTGGCCGGCGTGCTGCTGAAGATGGGGACGTATGGCCTGCTGCGGTTTAACGTCGGGCTCTTCCCCGAGCAGTCGCGGCAAAACGCTCCCTGGGTGGTGACGCTGGCGATCATCGGGATTATCTATGGCGCGTTGGTGGCGATGGTGCAGCCCAACCTGAAGAAGTTGGTCGCTTACTCTTCCGTGAGCCATCTCGGGTTCGTGGTGCTAGGCATTTTCAGCTTTACGCAGATTGGCGTGGATGGCGCGGTGTACCAGATGCTGAGCCATGGAATTTCCACCGGAGCGTTGTTCATGCTGGTGGGAATTCTGTACGAGCGCCGACACACATTCGACATTGCGGAATTTGGCGGGCTGGCGACGCCGATGCCGATTTTTGCGGCGTTTTTCATGGTGATCATGCTTTCGTCACTCGGGCTGCCGCTGCTGAATGGATTTGTGGGGGAATTTCTGGTGCTGAGCGGTGCGTTCCAGGCTCGACACATCTATGGAATCCTGGCGGCAACGGGTGTGATCTGGAGCGCGGCTTATCTGCTTTGGATGTATCAGCGCGTGTTCTTCGGGAAGGTGCGAAATCCGGTGAACGAAACGCTGCCCGATCTGAGCGGCCGCGAGCGTGCGGCGCTGTGGCCGACTGCGTTGATGGCACTCACCATGGGCGTGGCGCCCATTGTATGGCTGGGTTCGATTGATCCGGCGGTACACACGGTGCTTGGACCCCTGGCGCAAACCGTGGCGCAGGCGGTGCGCTGATGCCAACCTGGATCGATTACGTTCGCATCCTGCCGGAACTTGTTCTGACGGTGTTCGGCATGATCATCATGCTGGCTGATCCGCTTCTGCCCGAAGAACGCCGGATGAAACCGCAGGGGATTATCGCCTTGATCGGCGCGCTGGCGGCGGTGGCGGCAAGTATCTACCAGATGCAGTACCCCGGGCCAGCGTTCTGGAACACGGTGCAGGTGGACAACTTCAGCATCTTCTTCCATTTGCTCGTCACCATTGCCGCAGTGCTGGTGATCATGGCGTCATTCGATTACCTCGAAGTACAAGAAATTCACGCCGGCGAGTATTTCGCGTTGATTTTGATGGGCACGGTAGGGATGGCGCTCATGTCCTCGGCGGTGGAGCTGTTGCTGATCTTCATCGCGCTGGAGATTTCTTCGATCTCTACCTATATTCTGGCGGGATTCCGCCGGCGGGACGCGGGCAGCGCGGAGTCGTCGCTGAAGTATTTTCTGCTGGGATCGTTTGCGACGGCGTTCTTCCTGTACGGAATCGCGCTGATGTTCGGGGCGACCGGATCCACTGATGTCCCGCAAATTGGAATGTCGCTGCGGACATCGGCGCCGCTGATGGCTTTTGTGGCGTATGGGTTGATGTTCGTAGGACTGGGATTCAAGATTGCCTCGGCCCCGTTCCATGTATGGACCCCGGACGTTTATGAAGGAGCGCCAGCGCCGGTGGTGGCGTTCATGTCCACTGCACCGAAGATGGCGGTGTTCGCAGTATTACTGCGGATCTTGTTTGAGACGTTGGGGCCAAGCCTCTACGTAAGCGGACGACCCGTGTGGTTCTGGTGGATCTGGGTATCGGCCGCGGTCTCGATGAGCCTGGGCAATTTGGGCGCGCTGGTGCAAAACAACATCAAGCGATTGCTGGCTTATTCTGCAATTGCGCACGCCGGGTACCTGCTGATGGCATTTGCAGCGGCGCCAGAAACCGGCATTTCTGCCGCGATGTTTTATACCGCGGCGTACACGGTGATGAATCTGGGCGCGTTTGTGGTGGTCAGCCATTTCGCCAATGCGGGCGAACGTTATGTGACGCTGGATGACTACACGGGGCTAGGCCGACGTTCTCCGGCGCTGGCGGCGACGCTGACCGTATTTCTGATTTCGCTGATTGGAATTCCTGCAACGGCGGGCTTCTTTGCCAAATTCTATGTGTTCAGCGCGGCGCTGAAGGCGAATCTAGTCGCGCTGACATTGATTGCGGTGCTGAACAGCGCGATTGGCGCTTATTACTATCTGCGGGTGATTGTGGTGATGTACATGCGTGATCCACGGCAGGAAGTGCCGGTGCTCAGGATTCCCATGGGAGTGGCGGCGACGCTGACGCTTAGCGTGCTGGCGACAATCTATCTGGGGATCCTGCCGGGACGGGTGATTGAATACGCGAGCCGGTCGGCGCAGGACATCTTGCGGTAATCCAAAATCCGGGGATTCTGTTTCTAACCACAGAGGCCACAGAGGCACACGGAGAAATACCTCTGGATTTTTATTACTCACGGCGAGAATCCTCATCACAAAGGGGCGAAGGGGAACGAAGGGATTCGAAGGCCAGTGGCCGGGGAGTCTGTTTCTAACCACAGAGGCCACAGAGGCACACGGAGGAATACCTCTGGAATCTTTACTACTCCACGGTGAGCAAATGGGGCACCTTCCGCAATTCCGATTATTCCACGGCTACTGCGACATCTTTCCAATGAAAGAGTGATGAAGCCGCGAGCCACATAAGCACGGCTTCAACGAATCCCAGGATCACGGGGGCCCATCCCAGCGATGGGGGGCTTTCGAAAGAAAATCTCATGAACGTGTCCATGAGCGGATAAACCGGAATTGCGTAGCCCCATCCGCGACCGAGCACCTGCGCCACAATCCCAGGAGTACCGAGAAAAACCAACGTAGCCGCAGTAGCGAAGAGAGGATTCAGGAACACGGAAAAGAAAACTGCCACGGAGGCGCCCAACAAAGAAGAAGCCAGCAATGCGGCCATGAGGAGCCACAGCTGGCGGGGAGGAAATCCAAATTGTCCCAACACCCAAGACCCGGTGAGTCCCATGGCGAAGCAATACAAAGTACTGGCAAAGGCGACGCCGGAGAGTAGTCCTGCGATGTATTGGCGGCGGGTGACCGCCTTGGAAAGCACGGCGAGAATGCGACGCGATTTGCGCTCATTGTGAATGGCGGACGCGCCGAAAAAAACGCTGAACGCGATGCCGTAGATGGCGAGCTGTTTGAACAGAAGGACTACGTCATCACGAGAATTGCGGATATCGAGAGAAGCGCCGAGAGCGGCGAGACCGAGAACCCAAAGCAATAAAACCAGGATGGGCCAGCGCTGCTCGCGCACGAAGTTAGAGGCGATGAGATAAACCGGCTTCATTCGCGTGCTCCGACCGCCGCTTCCGCCGTAACTTCCAGAAAAAGATCTTCCAGCGAACGCTTCAGCGGATTCACGCTGACGATTTCCCCACCCATGGCCCAGACGCGTTCCACAGCTTGCCGCTGAGCGGAGGCAAGAACGGTGAAGGCCACCACACCGTTGTTGGTGACGGCATCGGGAAAGAGGTTAGGGGCGATGTTGCGGGCGACGATCTCTGCCTTGTCACGTGACTGCAACAGGTCCGCAGTCTTGCCGAGCCTCGCCAGCCGACCGCGGTGCAGTACCGCGACCCGATCGCAAACCAACTCTACCTCCGAGAGAAGGTGCGAGCTGAGGAAGACGGTTTTTCCGGCGGCCTTGGCTTGCAGCAATATTTCCCGCACCACGACGCGCGCAATGGGATCGAGCGCGGAGGTAGGCTCGTCAAGGATGAGCAGTTCCGGGTTGTTGACCAGTGCCTGCGCCAGTCCCACGCGCTGCAGCATGCCGCGGGAGAATTTGCCTACGTTGCGGCCAGCGTCAGAGCTGAGATTTACGGCCTGCAAGGCTTCACGGGTGCTCTCGCCCAGGATGTCTCCACCCATTCCATTCAGCCCGCCGTAGAATTTAATCAGGCGAGATGCCGGACGGTGATAGAGAGCGACATTTTCCGCGAGGAAACCTATGCGGCGGCGAGTTTCAGCGTCGCCGAAGGGACGACCGAGCATCTGACCGCTTCCGCTGGTGGGGCGCATAAAGCCCATGGCGAGGTGGATGGCTGTGGTCTTCCCTGCTCCGTTCGGCCCAAGAAAGCCAAAAATCTCGCCCTGCTCGACTTGCAAGGAAAAGTGATCGAGCGCCCGAACCGGGTTGCGGTGCAGGAACCCGCTATATTCCTTGGTGATGTTTTCAAATTGGAGGGCGGCGGGCATCTCAAGGTATTTTAGCGATGCAGCGGCGTCTTAGATAACGTGACCGAAGTTTTGCGCGCGGGCACATGTCAGGGGCGCTAGCCTGGCCATGGCATCTGAGAGGGCGCCATTGATTTTTCGCTTTCGCCATCGGCATGCTGTGGAATACCATACACGGCTATCCCTACGGAGATATTTACATATGAAACCCACTATCCGCGCCATCGTCTACTTCTTAGCTTGTTCACTGGTTTTATGCGCATCGCTCATTTCCGCTCCAGCCCAGCAGCAAGGCGAAAAATCGGGTGAGCGATCGGGTGAAAAGGCGGCGGAAAAACAGGCCCAGAAACCGCAGGACGAGAAGAACAAGGAAAAAGAAGAAGAGACCCACGGATTGCGCTATCGCCAGGTGGGGCCATTTCGCGGCGGGAGGTCGCTGACAGCGACCGGAGTCCCTGGTGATCCGAATGTCTATTATTTCGGCGGAACAGGGGGGGGAGTGTGGAAATCAACTGATGGCGCCAACAGCTGGAAGCCTGTTTTCGACAAGGAGGGCAGCTCGGCAATCGGCAGCCTCGCGGTTGCGTACTTCGATCCCAATATCGTGTATGTGGGGACGGGCGAGGGATGCATTCGCGGCAATGCTGCGCAGGGCGACGGAGTTTACAAGTCAGTAGATGCGGGCAAGACTTGGACGAACATCGGGCTGCGTGACACGCGGGCCATCGGAAAACTAATCGTGGATCCGCGGAACCCGAATATTGTGTTTGTCGCGGCGCTCGGTCATCCGTTCGGCCCTAACCTGGAGCGCGGGATTTTTCGCACGACTGATGGCGGGAAGACGTGGGAGAAGGTTCTCTACAAGGACGAAAACACGGGCGGAATTGATGTTGCGTTCGACCCCGGCAACCCGCACATTATTTTTGCCGCACTGTGGCAGGTGAGGCGTATGCCCTGGGGCCTGAACAGTGGTGGCCCAGGGAGCGGCCTGTATCGCTCGACTGATGGCGGCACGACCTGGAAACGATTGAGCGGCAATGGTCTGCCTGACGGACCTTACGGGCGCATCGGTGTGGTGGTGGGGGCCAACTCCGATCGTGTTTATTCCTTGATTGAAGCCAAAGAGGGCGGACTCTACCGATCGGACGATGGCGGCGATAAATGGGAACTGGTGAATCCCGACCACCGGCTGACGCAGCGCGCGTGGTATTACATGCACCTCACGCCTGATCCGAAGGATCCGAATGGATTGTGGATCATGAACGTGGATTTTTTCCATTCCACGGATGGCGGACACACATTCAATAAAGTTAAGGTGCCGCATGGCGACAATCACGGTTTGTGGATTGATCCAACGAATTCCAAACGCATGATCGCCACCAACGATGGCGGAGCCACAGTGAGCGTGGACGGCGGCAAAAGCTGGACGACGCAGAACAACCAGCCCACGGCGCAGTTCTATCACGTGATTACGGACAACCGGTTCCCCTATTACATCTACGGCGCTCAGCAAGATAACACAACGGTTGGAATCGCCAGCCGGGATGATTTTGGCCCAATTGGACGGCAGGATTGGTATCCGGTGGGTGGAGGTGAGTCCGGCTACATCGCGCCTTACCCGCCTGATCCGAACATTGTTTATGCGGGCGAGTACCAAGGGCAACTCACGCGATTCGATAAGCGCACGGCAGAAATAAAAGAGATTTCTATAGTGCCGCAACTGACGGATGCCAACGGGGCTGCCAAGCTGGAGCATCGGTTCCAGTGGACGGCGCCCCTGATCATTTCTCCACATGATGCGAATGTGGTTTATCACGCCGGCGAACGGGTTTTTAAGACCTCAGATGGTGGCATGCACTGGGAGGCCATCAGCCCCGATTTGACGCGCAATGACAAGTCGAAGCAGATTGCGTCAGGCGGAATCGAGATAGACGACTCGGGAACTGAATACTACGACACGGTTTTTGCGCTGGCTGAATCGCCGCTGCAGAAGGGGCTGATGTGGGCAGGAACGGATGATGGACTGGTACAAATAACGAGCGATGGAGGGAAAAGCTGGAAGAACGTCACTCCCAAAGATACGCCGGAATGGAGCCGGGTCAGCCTGATCGAAGCATCGCCGCATGAGGCGGGCAAGGCTTACGTTGCGGTGGACCGGCACCAGAATGACGATTTGCGGCCCTACATATACAAGACCAGCGACTTCGGCAAGACCTGGTCGAAGATCACAGTTGGCATTCCTGACAACGTTTTTGTGCGAGCGGTGCGGGAGGATCCGAAGAAGAAGGGGCTGCTCTTTGCTGGAACGGAAAACGGAGTGTTCGTTTCCTATGACGATGGCGCGCGTTGGAGTTCGCTGCGGTTGAATCTTCCTAATACCCCGGTGCATGACCTGGTAATTCACGGGGACGATCTCGTGTTGGCAACGCACGGACGGTCGTTCTGGCTGCTTGACGATATTGGCCCGCTGCGGCAGTACAGCGACACCGTGGCAAATGAAGACGTGCACCTGTACGCTCCGACCAACGCAGTGCGTTGGCGTGCTCCGCATGGGTGGGCAGTAAAGGGAGTAACCGCGGGTGAAAATCCTCCACCGGGTGCAGCGATTTACTTCAACTTGAAGGCGGTGCCAAAGCAGACCACTCTGGAGATACTGGACGCGAGCGGCGGTTTGGTAAAGAAGGTCACACAGAGTGATCTGGAACAGCCGGACGAGCCACTCGATCCGGAGGACGAAAAACCGAAAAAACAATTGGATTTGAAGCCGGGAATGAACCGCTACGTTTGGGACCTGCGGTATCAGGATGTGCCGCGGCTGCCGAACTATTATCTATATGAATATCAGGATGGCACCAGGGGAGCCATGGCATTGCCGGGGAAATACCAGGTACGGCTGACAGCGGATGGCAAAAGTTATACCGCGCCACTGGAACTGACCATGGATCCGCGGGCACGCGTGTCTATGGCGGATTTGCAGAAGCAGTTCACCCTGGTGCGGCAGATCCAAGCGCAACTGGCACGGGTCTACGACACGGTGAAGCAAGAATGGGACCTGCGCGCACAAACCCACGATTTGCAAACTCGGCTCGCAAACAGTGATGGAGGAGCAAAGCTGGTCCTGGCCGCGAGCAAGCAACTCGATAGCAAGATGGCCGGTGTGGAAGATGCGCTAGTGCAGATGAAGATTTCCGCTAATGAAGATTCGCTGCGTTATCCGCCAGCGCTGGACGCGAGACTGGCATACCTGGCCAATTCTGTGGGCGGCGATAACGATTCTGCGCCAACTGCCGCCGCCTATGCCGAGTGGGAAAGTCTTAAAAAGCAATCGGAGGAGCAACTGGGGGCGTGGTCGAATATTCTCTCCACCGATCTGGCCAACTTCGAAAAGGTAATGGAGCAGCAGAACATGAAAGCGCTCTTCGTGCAGCGAAGCGGGGAGAGCGCCAGCGGCGGAGGAAAATAGCCGGAGATCCGACTTAGGATCTTTGCGGCGGTGGCCCTACTGATTCGCGGTTCGCCAGGACCGCCTTCATTACAATGTGCTGAGAGGGCCGGGCCCTGCCATTCAAGCGCTCAAAGAGCAGGGATGCGGCCTGAGCGCCCATGTCGTAGCCGGGCTGAGCGACGGTGGTCAATGCAGGATTGGTAAAAGCGGCGATCTCCAGATCGTCAAAGCCCACCAGGGACAAATCCTGCGGGCATCGCAATTCGAGCAGGCGCAGTGCCGAGAGAACGCCGAGAGCGATCAGGTCATTGGCGGCAAAGATCGCGGTGGGGGGACGAGGAGACTGCAATAAAAGAAGCGCTTTCTGGTATCCACTCTGCCGATCAAACTCACCTTCCATGATGTAAGTTGCCTTTGGAGTCAAACCGGCTTCTCGCAATGCGATTTTGAAACCCTTCAAGCGCTCGCGGGCATTCAGAACGTGCAGCGGTCCAGTGATGGTGGCTAAGAGACTATGCCCGGCATCAATCAACACGCGGGTAGCCTCATAAGCTCCGTGCACGTTGTCCACGGTGATAGTGTCGCCTTGCCAGTTCGGCGCACGGCGGTCAACACAGATCACGGGCGTTCCTGTAGAGCGGCTTCCCTGCTCTATTTTGGCCAGTTGGCTGTCAGCCGAGGGGATCACGATCAGACCAGCCATACGGTAGGCGCGCAACTCATCGAAGTACACGCGCTCTTTGGCGGCATCGTTATCGGTGTTGCAAAGCATGAGGCGATAGGATTTTTGGTAAGCCACATCTTCAATGCCGCGGACGACCTGCGGAAAAAAGGGATTGGAAATGTCAGGGATAATGACGCCGATGATGGTGGTTTGGTTGCGGCGCAGACCGCGCGCGAGCAGGCTGGGTTGATACCCCAGGCGATCAATGGCCTTTTGTACGCGGCGACGGACGGCCTCACGAACGCCTGCTGTGTTATTAATGACATGCGACACGGTACCCACAGAAACACGGGCACCGGCAGCGATCTGGCGCATGGTAACTTTCTTCGCGTCGCGTCGCATCGTTCCTTTTTTAGAGCACAACAGTATACGGCGCGTGGCCGGGTGTGAGTTTATCTATTCGGAAATTGTTTATCGGCGGGTCAGCCGGCAGGGTAAATGCCCAGGACTTTGATCCACTCCGCTACTTCGGCTAAATGGCGCAAGGCGTTTTGAGAGACAGCGTCGTCACCACGCAGAAAATCCACGTAGAAAACGTATTCCCAGGGCCGCCCACGGACGGGACGGGACTCTATCTTTGACAAGCTTATCTCGCGAAGCGCAAAGACACTGAGGGCCTTGAACAGCGCGCCGGGAACATTTTTTAGCGAAAAAGCGATGGAAGTTTTATTCGCTTTGGGAAGAATCTGCCGGCGTCTGGAGACAAGAAAGAAGCGGGTGAAATTGCGGCGGTCGTCTTCCAGACCGGATTGCACGATATGAGCGCCGTATTCGGCTGCAGCCTGGCGTGGGGCGATCGCCGCGGCATCGCGGAGATTATGAGCCATGATGTGCTTCACGCTGCCCGCAGTGTCATAGAAAGGTTCTGGGCGGATTTTCTTATGACGCTTGAAGAAGTCGCGGCACTGGTCCAAGGCCACCGGGTGGGAAAACACTCTACAAATGTTATGTAGCTTCACACCGGGAGCGGCGATCAGGTGGTGGCTGATCCGCAGTCTAAATTCGCGGCCAACGAAGACGTTGTAAGCGAGCAGGAGATCGAAATGTTCGTTAACCGATCCGGCCAACGAATTTTCGATGGGGATGACTGCCGCAGCCACGCTGCGGTTCTTAAGGCGCGCGAAGACTTCTATGGAGCGAGCGCAGGGCACAACCGAACATCTGGGAACCATGCGTAGAGCGGCCTCGTGACTGAAGCAACCAGGCTCGCCCTGGATGGCAATCTTCATTGGCCGACAGCATGCCTGAGGGCCGGCGATTTAGCTGCTTCCGGCAGGGGACCACTCAGCGCCTGCATCAAGGCAGCAAAGCCTGTGAAATCGAGCGACTGAGGCCCGTCGGAGAGGGCGCGCTCCGGACAAGGATGAACTTCGATGATCAGGCCATCCGCGCCAAGAGCGATGGCCGCGCGGCAGAGGGGTGCGATCAAGCTGCGACGGCCAGTACCGTGAGAAGGATCGGCGAGCACAGGTAGGTGAGAGAGCTCGCGCGCCAGGGCAATAGCGGCCAAGTCCAGCGTATTCCGGGTTTCAGTTTCGAAGGTCTTGATGCCACGTTCGCAGAGGACTACCTGCGAGTTACCGCCGGCCAGCAAATACTCGGCTGCAAGCAGCCATTCTTTTACCGTGGCCGAAGGACCGCGCTTGAGCAGCACCGGCTTATTGATTTTCGAAAGGCGGCGCAGCAGGTTGAAGTTCTGCATGTTACGCGCGCCCACCTGGAGCATGTCCGCATGGTCGCAGATCACGTCCACGTCCTCGGTCCCCATCACCTCGGTGACCACCGGCAGGCCGGTCTCTTCCCGGGCCTCGGAGAGAATCTGCAACGCTTCTTCACCCAGACCCTGGAAATCGTAAGGCGAGGTGCGTGGCTTGTAAGCACCACCGCGCAACATGACGGCTCCGGCCTGCTTTACTGCGCGGGCAGTGGAAAGCATCTGCTCGCGCGATTCTACTGAGCAGGGGCCGGCGATGACCACTACTTCCCCGTCCCCAATACGGACGCCTCCTACATCAACGACGGTGCGGCGTGGACGGCCCTGGAAACTTACCAGCTTGAAGGGTTGAGCGATGGCGACGACGGCTTCTACGCCGGCGGCTGCCTGCAGGGCCTCCAGTTCGTGGCGGCGGCCACCACTGCCGACACAGGCGACGATGGTGCGCTCGGCACCACGGGTGACGATGGCCTGAAACCCAGCCTCCTGGACGCGGTCAATGATGTGCTGGATTTCCTGTTCGGAAGCGCCTTCTCTCATGTTAACGATCATGGAAAACTCCTTAAATCGAGTTCGCGGACAAGAGTGTCCGCGCTACAAAAAACAAAAGCCGCGATCTTGAGGATCGCGGCTGCTCAGTGAACTTTGGGGCGACTACGTTCTTGCCCGCGCACGGTTCGCCAGCGCCGCTTCCTCACGCCAGAAGCGGAAAAATTGGGCGCCGAAACTAAATCGAACCGCGTACATGGGGAAGCACTATATCCGGGTTGGAGTGGGCTGTCAATCGGCAGCCGCCACAGGCACGGCTTTCGAGGACTGTTTCACTTTCACCGGCTGCAAAAATGGCATCAGGCTGCGTAACTGTTCGCCGACTCTTTCCAGGAGTTGCTCCTGTTCTCTGGCGCGCTGGGCGTCGAACCACGGGCGCCCGGCTTCGTTCTCGCCAATCCACTGGCGCGCGTAGGTGCCATCCTGGATCTCTTTGAGCATCTTGCGCATAGTCTGCCGAGTCTGCTCGGTGACGATCTTGGGGCCGCCAGTGTAATCACCGTGCTCGGCGGTATCGCTGACCGAGTAACGCATGTAGTTGAGGCCGCCACGATAAATGAGATCAACGATCAGCTTGAGCTCGTGCAGGCACTCGAAATAGGCGATCTCCGGCTGGTAGCCAGCCTCGACCAGGGTTTCAAATCCCGCTTTGATGAGGGCGCTGACACCGCCGCAAAGGACGGCTTGCTCGCCGAACAGATCGGTTTCAGTCTCTTCGGAAAATGTGGTTTCGATCACTCCAGCGCGGGTGGCGCCGAGTGCCTTAGCGTAGGAAAGCGCTTGCTGGCGGGCGTGGCCGGTGGCGTCCTGATGGATGGCGAGGAGCGCGGGGGTTCCGCCCCCCTCGACGAAGACCTCGCGGACACGGTGCCCCGGAGCTTTGGGTGCAATCATAGTGACGTCAATATCCGAAGGGCAGGAGATTGTGCCGTAACGGATATTGAAGCCGTGGGCAAACATCAGCGTCTTGCCGGCTTTCAAGTGCGGCTTGATGTGGGCTTCATAAAGCTGCGGCTGGGTGGTGTCAGGGACGAGAATCATGATGACGTCGCCCCACTTGGCGGCGTCTGCAACCGAGGTAACGGTCAGGCCGGCGGCTTGCGCCTTAGACCGCGATTTGCTGCCCTCATGCAAACCGACGCGCACCTCGACCCCGCTGTCTTTCAGGTTGAGAGCGTGAGCGTGACCCTGCGATCCGTAGCCGATGATGGCGACCTTCTTTTTGCGAATAGGAGCCAGATCGGCTGCGTCGTCATGATAAATCTTTGCCATAAGAGTTCCTTTCGATACCGCAGCGGCTAAAGCCGCTTTTATTCTGCCGTTGGATTGACACGACTAAGTCGTGCCCTGATACAAAAACCGTGCCCCGTTCGACATCTCAGACGGAGAAGGAAATCGAGCCGGGAACGGGCTCGTCTTCTTCGCCAGTTTCTGCACCCGCAGCGGCGGCGGCTGCGGATTTCGCACCCCGGCGGATGGCCACGCGTCCGGTGCGCGTCATCTCCAAAATTCCGAACGGCCGCAACACTTCGAGCAGGCCGTCAATCTTGTCTTCGGTGCCGGTAATCTCAATCCCCAGAGAGTCGGGCGAAACATCCACCACTTTGGCGCGAAACACGCGTACCAGTTCCATGATGTGCGAGCGCTGTGCATGATCGGCGGTGACACGAATCATCGCCAACTCGCGATATACGGCGGGGGTAGCGGTCACGTCTTCAATCAGCAGGACATTGATCAGCTTATAGAGATGAGCTTCCAGGCGGAGCGCGCCGTGCTCGTCGGTGTCAACAACAATGGTCATGCGCGACACGCCTGGCTTCTCGGTGCGGCCGACCGTCAGAGAATCAATGTTGAAGGCGCGGCGGCGGAATAACGAGGCCACGCGCGCCAGCACTCCGGGTTTGTCTTCGACATGAACTACGAATGTATGCAACATAAATTTAAGCGTCTTCCGCGGTTTCGACGAGCACGCCGGGACGGCGGATCATCTGGTGCAGGTCCGCGCCCGCGGCGACCATGGGATAAACCGTATCCTCCTGCTCGACCTTGAAATTAATCAACACCGGGCCGTCATGGTCGCGAGCGGAATTGATGCTGGGTACGACCTCGGAACGCGAAGTCACGGTCAAAGCGCGGATTCCGAAAGCTTCAGCCAACTTGGCGAAGTCAGGATTCAGCAGCGGCGTGGACTGATAGTTGCGCCCGTAAAAGAATTCCTGCCACTGGCGAACCATGCCAAGAAAACCATTGTTAATGATGGCAATGTTCACTTTGAGCTTTTCCTGAACAATGGTCGCAAGTTCGGACATGGTCATCTGAAAGCCGCCATCGCCGACAACAACCCAGACTTCAGCTTCGGGACGCGCGACTTTGGCGCCGATAGCTGCGGGTAGAGCGAACCCCATCGTGCCAAGACCGCCGGAGGTGATGAGCGAACGCGGGCTCTCATGGTGGTAGTACTGCGCCTCCCACATCTGGTGCTGGCCGACGTCGGTCACAACCAGCGCCTTGCCTTCGGTAGCACGCCAGAGATCGTTGATCACGTGGGCGGCGTAGAGATGGCCATTGTCGGGCAGGTTCTGAATGTCGCGGACGGCGGAATCGCCCTTCAACTTGCGAAGGTACTGCAGCCATTGTTTGTGTTGGCAAGGCTCCAATTCCTCGAGCAACTCGCGCACGACGGCGCGCACATCGCCGACCAGCGCCACGTCAACTTTCACGTTCTTGTTGATCTCGGCGGGATCAATATCAACGTGGATCTTCTTGGCTTGCGGAGCGTAGGTTTTCAGATTGCCGGTGACGCGATCGTCGAAACGCATGCCGAGCGCGATGAGGAGATCGGCTTCCTGGATCATGGTGTTGACCCAGGCTTCGCCATGCATGCCCATCATGCCCAGGTTCAGCACGTGCGAAGAAGGGAAGTGACCGAGACCCAGCAGCGTCATAGCCACCGGAATCGAAGCCTTCTCCGCCAGAGCTTGCACCTCGTGCTCCGCGCCTGATACGGCAATTCCGTGGCCCGCGAGAATGAGCGGCCGCTTCGAAGCGTGAATTAGCTCTAGCGCCTTTGTGAAAGCTTCCTTCGCTGGTGAA